>JBKPQL010000031.1:0-9548 GCA_046734045.1 Verrucomicrobiota bacterium | reverse complement strand
TTTTGCGCACGCGCGAGATGCAATTCCCCTGCGTCCGGACGAACGCGAGATGCCGCTTGGATGGCCGCTTCCGCTAGAGCCAACCTCGCGGATGTATGATCGTAGCCAGAGAAATAAAGAATGTCGTGAGCGTCAGCAAGGGCGCAGTAGGCCTGGAAAAATGATGGATCACGGGTGACAGCTTGGTTCAGCAGATCGACCGTCTGCAAGGAATTTGCTTTATTAGTGGCACCCAAGTGGCTCAAAAAAAGATTCCGGGTTCGTGTGTACAAATCAAACGCGGTGATGTCGCTTGTAGGGGCCTGTGCAATCGCGTTCTCTTCGCGCGGCGAAAGTTTCGCCTGCAACTGTTCTGCAATCGTTTTCGCAATCTCGCTCTGAATAGCGAATACGTCGGCCAGATGGCGATCGTACGTCTGGCCCCATAGACGCCGATCGGTGCGCGCATCGACCAATTGCGCGTTGACGCGCACGCGATTGCCAGAGCGCTCAACACTTCCTTCCACCAGATGCGCGACTCTGAGTTCCCGGCCGATCTTGCGCGGATTGCGGGCGACGCCGCTCTTGTATTGCATCACAGAGGTGCGGCCGATTACCTTCAGATTGGCGATCCTGGCCAGGTCGGTCAGGAGTTCATCCTGAACGCCGTCAGCGAAATAGGCGTTCTCCGGATTCGGACTCAAGTTTTCGAATGGAAGCACGGCGATGCTTTTCTCGGGTGGCGAGGTGGTTATCAGGTTTCGATGCCAATAGAATGGAAGTGCCAGGGCCAAAGCAGCCATTGTCAATACGAGCACCAGAGCGGTTCGCGATCGCGCCCAGCGCAACCATAAAGGAGCACCGGCACGTTCCAATTCAGCTTCCAGTTTCCGACGAAGGCCTTTCAACGCCTGCAGTAACTCGTGCGCGCTGTGATATCGCTGGCTGCGATCTTTGCGCAGCGTTTTAGTAACGATCTGCTGAAGCTCAGCGGGCGCGTGCGTAACGTAGCGCGTAAGCGGCGGTGGATCTTTCTCAAGAATCGAAGACATCACCTCTTTTGGTGTGTCGCCCGTGAACGGCATCTGCCCGGTTAACATTTCATAAAGAACCACGCCGAGACTCCAGATGTCAGTGGTTTTATCAACCTGCCCGCCGCACGCCTGCTCCGGCGACATATAACGCACAGTCCCAAGTATGGACCCAAGATTGGTCTCAACCAGTAACAGCGCTTCGTCTCGCGGAATGGTTGCTGGCAATTCCTCTTCGGCGAGTTTTGCAATTCCAAAGTCGAGCACTTTCACGTAGCCGTCCGGCCGGCGCATGATGTTCTCCGGCTTGATGTCGCGATGGACAATTCCCGCTTGATGCGCGGCGGCGAGCGCACTCGCCACTTGAATCGCGACGTCAACAGCTTCACTCAACTGCATCGGTCCCCGCTCTAGGCGGTCACGCAGCGTCTCGCCTTCGATCAGCTCGCTGGCGATGTAATGAATTGAGTGATCCTCGCCAATCTCGTAAACCGTCAGGATATTCGGATGATTGAGCGCAACGACGGCGCGGGCTTCTTGCTCAAACCGCTTCAAGCGCTCGGTGTCGCCGGTAAAGCGTAAAGGCAGGAGTTTAAGCGCGGCTTTTCGGCCCGCGACAATATCGTTGGCGAGATAGACCTCGCCCATCCCCCCGGTGCCTATCGATTCAGAAATTTTGTAGTGGCCGATGGTCTGACCGACGAACGAATCAGCTTGCCCCTTTTGAATAATCCTGGTCGCGAGACCAACAGTTGACCTTTGTATAAATCGGCCTGCCCTTTGATCTGAAGTGAGAAGCACTTCAACTTCACGCCGCAAAACCGCATCGCCTTCGCAGGCCGTGTCCAGGAATGCGGTAACCTGCTCCGGCTCTTGTTCCACCGCTGCAAGAAAGATTTCCTCAATTGTTTGGAACCGCGCCGGCGTCATAGACACCAATTACACTAAATGCCACGAATGTAGCGAGCGGCTACACGAATTGCACGAATTATCACGAATGTTCAGACACTCTGACTCAGCGGTCGGAGCAATTAGTGCAAATTCGTGAAATTCGTGTCTCGTGTCTCATAGGACAACCCTTTTCCACTCCAATGAATCGCAACCGAAATTTACCAATAGACCGAGGCGAAGTTTCGAGGCGGCGAGATAATTTAGTACTTGTTTGATGTGGGCATCGGTCAGTTTTTCGACCGCTTTGGCTTCAAAGAGAATCCTAACCCAGATCACGAACTCCGCGTAGTAGTAGTGAGGCAGGATGACTCCCTTGTAAGTGATTTCGTAATTTTTCTCGCGCAAAAACGGAATTCCAGCGCGACTCAGCTCAACGACTAGCGCATCCTTGTAGATCAGTTCGTCGTGGCCCCTTCCCAACTCGCGATGAATCTCCATGCACAAACCGACGAGTTGAAAAACTTGCTCCTTGTAAAGCAACTCATCCATTCGTGTGAATTGGTGAAACTCGTGTCTGTCAGCCTGCGTTATGCAGTTCCGTGTACAGCCATGCCTTGGCAAATCTCCAGTCGCGTCTCACAGTCACAGGCGAAATCTTGAGCACTTCTGCCATCTCGTCATAGTTGAGCCCGCCAAAATATTTCAGCTCGACTACTTGAGCTTTTCTTGAGTCGAGTGCCGAGAGTTGTTCTAGCGCCTCGTGTAGATCAACAATTTCCTTCGATTCCTCCGGTGAGACGAGCGCTGCTTCGTCCAATTCTATCTTCAGTCCTCCGCCGCCGCGCTTCTGGGATCGCTGACTCCTGGCGTAGCTAACGAGGATTCGGCGCATCGCTCGGGCTGCAACCGCGAAGAAGTGCGCGCGGTTTTGCCAGCGTGGATTGGTTTGGTCGGCCAGGCGCAGATAAGCCTCATTGACCAGTGCCGTCGTTTGCAGCGTGTGGTCGGAACGTTCCCCGCCCATCTCACGATGGGCCAGGCGTCGGAGTTCCTCATAGACGAACGGCGTTAATTCCGCGAGGGCAGCATCGTCCCCATCACTCCATCGCGTGAGGAGTTCGGTCACTCTCTGCTGAGAGACCGAAGGCGTATCCATAACCCGCTCTTCATACACTACCAAGCCCAAACAGTTCCTGCACGCCGAAAGCGTCTCCGAAAAAAATTTCAATTCAGATGATCACTTTGACCGCTCTTTCGCGCCTTACCGCAATGGAAACCAAACGATCAAAAAGAAAGGAAAAACCATGAAACCATTAACTCACTTCAAAACAATACGAATCTTCCGGAACATATTCCTCAGTTTGAGCGCGATCTTCGCGTTAGCAATAACCGCCCACGCCCAGAACCTCTACGTTTCAACTCAAGTCCCCGGGGGGCAGGCAGCCCACCACGTAATCTTGGAGTTCACGCCATCTGGCGTGCAGAGCACCTACGCTTCAGGGTTGTCGTTCCCCCGAGGGTTGGCCTTTGACAGTCTCGGCAATTTTTTGGCCGCGGAAACGCTCGGTCCTGCCGACGACGTTGCGGTTGGGAAAGTGCTAAAATTCAACCTGCGTAACAAGGCCACCACCCTCGGCAGCGCCGCCAACTTTTTCTTTGAAGGGCTGGCCATAGACGTCGCGGGCAATACCTATGTCATGGCGAATGATGTTAGGAGTCCCGTAGAAGCTAGCACCATCTTTAAGTTTACGCCGAGCGGAGATCGGAGCGTGTTCGGCTCCGTTCCCGGTCAGGGCTGGGGCTTGGCTTTCGATAGCGCGGGCAATCTTTTCGCGGCCGACTCTGGCGACCAAACGATCTATAAATTCGCTCTAGACGGGACACGCACCGTCTTCGTCGGGCCAACTGCCTTCGCCCAGGACACAGGTCCCGTGGGCTTGGCATTCGACAGCGCAGGCAATCTCTTTGTGTCCACCGAAGGCGATCCGGGAAACGACACCATTCTCGAGTTCACTCCCAGCGGTGTGGAGAGCACCTTCGCCACCGGGCTTACTACACCTCGGGGCCTGGCCTTTGACAGCTCGGGCGTTCTCTTTGTAGCCGAGGCAAATGCGATTCCGGACGGCGATATCAAAAAGTTCGACACCGGAGGACCTCACGTTTTTGCCTCCGGCTTCGGCCGCCCGGAATTCCTCACCTTCGGTCCGCCGCGATAACAGACGAGTGCATCGCATCGCAGTTCCTCAGCTCGACGCCCGCCAGCCGCCTCTGCGGCGGCGGGCTCACGAGCAAGAGAGGAGCGGCTAAGCCCGACAAATCGTAGCACTCGAAGCACTGATTTCGGCGGTCATAGACCGCCGCTACAGCAGGACTTCACGCCTGTGAACTATAATCGGCGAGCCGTCCGCAATGAATGCGGAGCGCGGTGGCTGGCTTAACGTCTCAGCAAATTGTTTGCCGTAGAGAGTTGCAACGTCTGCGTCCAGCTCGAAATCGCTTGCATTCCAAATTTTCCACCGGGGATGTTCGACGCGATATTCGCCGCAGCCGCTGCGAAGAGAAGTGTAACCCCAGTAATGTTCAGTGATAAATTCGGCGTGCGAGCCTCCGGGAATCGACTGCGGCTCGCCGGCTGCAATCATCTTGAGCGATTCCCATTTGTGGCCGCGTCGCCACGAAAATTCTACTTTCAAATTGGAATCAACATGTTCGACGTCGTGTTTCATCGGAACGGCAAAATAATTTTCGCCGTAACATGCGCGTGCGACGAGCGCGACCGCATAACGCGGAACCATCTCGCGAATAAAGACAACGCCACGCCGCCAGGTATCGGCCGATTTCCTCCTGACGTAGAAACGCAAATTCACTTCTTCAAAATCGCGGTGCAGCGGGATCGGAAGACCGAGAAGACGGGTATCGAGAAACAGAAATCCGACAATGCTGACGAACGTCTCGCCGTTCTCATAATCGATCTCCGTCCCAGGCGGAACGAGCGGTTCAACCAGAGCGGGATCGACGACGTAATTCAGCATCGCCACATAACGCCAATTAGCGGTAACAAATGGTTGCACCGAAGAGAAACTTCTCCATCCAACCCAACA
The DNA here is from genome assembly GCA_046734045.1 of Verrucomicrobiota bacterium. GTDB lineage: Bacteria > Verrucomicrobiota > Verrucomicrobiia > Chthoniobacterales > UBA10450 > Udaeobacter. The sequence continues at coordinate 4,546 of JBKPQL010000031.1, read as the reverse complement.
TTCAACGCCCAACGCTCAACGCTCAATGCGCTGAACGCGATAGCGGACGCTGAATCGTTCCGCATCCGAGATGGTCCCGAGATTGGCGCGCTGGGCGGCGGGTATCCAGCCGGACCATTGTTCGTCCTCTAGGCCGGGGCTTGGCGGCAATTTCAAATCGATGTACTGTCCCGCCATCAAATCATTTCCGACCGCCACAAGGAACGAGCGCGCCGGATTGTGCGCTAGCAGCTCGACGTGGCCGGGAATGATCGCGCCATCCGGGCTTCGCTTAATCGCAGCCCAATCGATGGACGCCGCAGTCGTTTCGCGGTTGCCGCTATAAAGAATGACGCGGAGGTTGTTATCGTTCACGGGGTCGGCAATCGAAAACTGCGGCGGCACACGCACCTCGAATTCAAGCGAGAGCTCTTTGCCGCCAATCCGCGGAGGTTTGTCCGAGAACAAATACGGAACCCCGACTGACAAACTGGCGATGATGCAGGCAACCAGCAGCGCCCAGCCTTGAGCGATGAAAAACCCGGCAGCTCCTCGCCGCCGGACCAGGATGGACGAAACGATTCCAACTACCAAACCTGCCAAAATCCCAAGAGGCGCGCACAAAAAAACGACCGTCATGCCCCGCTGGCCCTCCATTTCGGGCACATGCGCGAGCCTCGTTAAGTAATCGCCGACGAAGAATGCAAGAACGCAGCCGGCAACTGCCGTGAAAAGCGCAACGAGGAAAGCGCGAAGAACACGCACGTTGGGTCGAAAGACTAAGTTCCGTTTATGGACGCAAGATTGATTGTCGACCTTGCGGTCACTGCAATAGTTTTTCGAGAGACGGGTCGGGCTGAGTTCCCAGCGAAGTCGCCCGGGCATAGTGCTTTTTGGCCAGCTCCTTTGAAGCGGGCCGGGTCGTAGCGAGAATCACCGCCAGATTAAAATGCGCATCTGCATAATCCGGGTTGTTGGCGATAGCCTGAAGAATTTCCTTTTCTGCTTGTTGCTGCCGGCCCTTTTGGCTCGCGGTAATGCCGAGGTAATTGTGCGCGGTGGCGCTGTGTGGGTTAATTTCAACGGCCTGACTCAGCTCGGCTAGTGCCTCATCGAATCTGGATTGCCGGTAGTACACAACTCCCAACGTCATGTGCGCAAACTCGTCGTTGGGTGAAACGGTGATCGCCTTTTTCAGGGTTCCCTCCGCAGCACCAAGCTTGCCCATGTGAAAATAAACCACGCTAAGATTACAGAGCGCATACAGGTTGTTGGGATTTTTGGTGAGAATTCCCTGATACTGTTCTTCAGCAGCGTGATATTTTCCCTGCTCGAAACTCTCTTTTGCTGTGCGCGCGACATTCTGGAGATCATCCGGCGCGTCCGCTTTTAACTCAACGGAACTGTCTGTCGTCGTGCCCGTTTCACCCGAGGATCTTTGCTTTACCTCCGGTCCCGCGATCTTCACGGAGTCGGCTGACAAATTTTTAGCAAAGAGAAAACTCGCTTTGACCACACCCGAATTCTGCGATGTTGAAATCACGGGCTGCCGCAGCAGTGCGAGCTCTTCGCTGCTCAGCTTTGTGACTGGCTGGGCAAGGAACTCGAGCTGCTTGTTCAACGCGTCCGACTGAATTTTCAATTTGTCCAACTCAGCCAGCACCAGCTTTTTCGCCTGGTATCGCCGCGCTTCTTCCTGACGTTCGCGCACAACGATGTTTCGAAGGAGTTCATTTTCCTTAGTGAGCCGCTCGGTCTCCTCGCCGTTCGTGCCGTTCAGCTTCGCAACCTGTAACTGAGACGTGGCTTCATCCAGCTGGCCTCCCAGCTCGGCAATTCTCGCCTCGAAGTATTGATTCTGTTTTTGAGTCTCGGCGATTTGCTGCTGGAGTTGTGCCAGCTGCCGCTTGGCTTCAGCAAATTCCTGCGCGCTTGGCAGTTTTTTCTCCGCCAGCTCGCGCACGTCCTTTTCCGCACTTGCCAATTTCTGTTTCAAATCGCTGTCCTCAGCCCGCAAGATTTGCATCTGTTGTTGTTCGGCGTCTTTTGCTCCTTTCACCTGGGCCAGTGCTTCATCCCGTTCCTGTGTAAGCGCGGCGATCTGCTTGTTTGCGTTCGCGAATTTTGCGTTGACCTCGTCCCGTTCTTTTTCCGCCGTCACGCGCGCTTCTTCCGCAGCGGTCACTGCATCTTTGAGACGCGCCACTTCTCTATGTAATTGTTCCTTTTCCTTCGCGCTGCTGTCGCGCGATGCCTGGAGCGTTTTCAGCGAATCTTGGGCGTGCGCGAGCTGATCGCGGAGGTCGCGCTCCGACTTCTTCGATTTCTCCATTTCGCCTTGCGCTTTCTCCAGCTTGGAACTGGTTTCCTTCAGCCTGGCATCCACAAGTTCCTTTTCTTTCCGCGCGGTTTCGAGATCGCTGCGCGATTTGTCGAGGGCTGATTGCAGTTGATCGACTTTACTACGCAACTTCTTAGTTGCCTCTTTGATCGCAGCGTCACTCGTCGCCACCTCGACCCCTCCTTCGACAGAGCCGGCATTTTGCAGCTTGGTCGCGAGCTCGTTTTGCGTCGCCGCCTTGTCCTGAATTCGCAAAATACCCTCGCTGATTTTGCGGCCCCGATATTCCACGATAGCAGGTTGCCAGTCCGGGTGCGATTTACGCAGTTCTTCGATCAAACTTCCGGCGAATCGATATTTCGCCAAAGCCGTCTTGAAATGGTTCTCGCGCTCCAGCTTTTCCCCCTGCTGCGCGGTCAGGTAGGCTTTGAGAAAAATTTCGCTCGGATCGTCTTGCTCCGCCTGAACCTGATCGGCTGCCAAAAGAATCAGGATGCTGGCAACTAAAACCGAGCCGATCTGCTTCATGCGATAACGACGCGCCATGATAGCGGACCAATGGGCAGTTGCAATCCAACCGTGCACGGAACCGCGAGAATGAATAAAACAAACGGAAAACGCCAGCCTTTATTTTTGCAAAACGAGCGGCAAACCTTAACTTCCAATTCGATATTTTGCCGATGGTGGTCGTAGCTCAATGGTAGAGCCCCAGATTGTGGTTCTGGTTGTTGCGGGTTCGAGTCCCGTCGGCCACCCCGCTTCCGAAATTCCAGATCTCAGGCTCCACATCCACCATGAACGTTTGGGATTTGAAACTTGGGTATTGGGATTTTTTGAAATCTGTGTCTGTAGCTCAACCGGATAGAGCATCTGACTTCGGATCAGAGGGTTGTGGGTTCGAATCCCTCCAGACACGCTGATATAAGTATGTTGCATTAAGTAATTTATACTATTAATGATTTCGCAACTTCGAACTGCAAGGTCTTTGCTTGGACACTTCTTGGACACTTTTGCGGTCCCAGTCGCGACGGACGTGACCCACCCGGGGAGGCTCCCCCGCCTAGGATCTGGGTCTGAATACAATTCAGGTGCTCTATCTATCCTAAGGCCGTGCCGCCCGGTCTCTACTGAAGGTCGAAGCCGAGTCGATGTTGTCAGTGTCCGCCTGTGACTGTATACCCGGCAGCTCTCAAATCTTCAGCCAATTCCAGTTCCATCTGAACCCCTGCTTCAAACGGCATTGGGTTCAAATGTTCGTAAAGCTCTGGCATCAATCGCACGCCATATTTCCTGACGACCCAAGCCGATTTATAGCCGTTTTTGTGATTCTCGAACCGGTGATCGATTGGGATTCCTGTCATCCCCACATAGACGCAGGGCTTTAGCGGATCGCGTTTGGGATTCAGGCGTAAAATCGAAGGATGTTTCACGACAGTGTCGCTCAGCAGAATCACGTAGACGTTATGGTGAAACGTTTGTTCCTTCGGAGATGGCTTTAACTGACTCCAGAAAGGTAAAATATGAATAAATTAATAACATCGAACCCACTCCGGGAGATGGAGGAAGCTCAGAAACGCTTTAGCACATTGTTTGGCGGCATTCCGACTTTTCCCATTCGTTTCCCGAAGAACGGCGGGAGCTTCAAGCTAGCCGATTGGTCGCCCTTGGTGGACATCACCGAGGATGATCATGAGTATCTGTTCAAGGCTGACCTGCCCGAGATGAAGAAGGATGACGTTAAAGTAACGATCGAAAACGGCATTCTTTACATTTCCGGCGAGCGCAGAGCCGAAAAGGAAGAAAAGAAGAAAAAATTCCATCGGCTCGAACGCTTCTTTGGCACTTTTGAGCGTACGTTCACCGTACCCGAAGATGCGGATCCAACCAAGATCGTGGCTGAGTTTCATGACGGCGTATTGCAGGTTCACCTGCCCAAACGCCCCATGCCAAAGCCAAAAACAATCGAAGTCAAAGTGCAGTAATGCGCTAACACTGACGGCGAGCGTGCGGAAAATCCCGCGCGTTTCGCCTCAGTGTGGCACTTCCTTAGTCGCCGTTACCGTCCAGCACCACACTTTGAGCCTTTACCGAGCCATTGCCATGTCTGACGAAATCCACTCTTACGTCCAACTCCAGCAAGAGATCCACGACGCCCTGCGCGTCCAGCATCCCGACTGGGTCGAACCGAACGGCAGTTGCCCCACCTGCGACTCGTATGAGTCACGC
>JBKPQL010000030.1:0-9958 GCA_046734045.1 Verrucomicrobiota bacterium | reverse complement strand
CTGACGCTCACGACATTCTTTATTTCTCTGGCTACGATCATACATCCGCGAGGTTGGCTCTAGCGGAAGCGGCCATCCAAGCGGCATCTCGCGTTCGTCCGGACGCAGGGGAATTGCATCTCGCGCGTGCGCAAAATCTTTTTCAAGGTTATCTCGATTACGATGGTGCATTGGCTGAGCTGGAACTTGCACGCCAAAGCCTGCCGAATTTGCCGGGAATATTCGAGCTCACAGGATTCATCCAAAGGCGCCTGGGGCGCTGGGAAGAATCTACACGAAACCTGGAGCGTGCTCTTCAGCTCGACCCGCGCAACCTTCGAACGCTGCAAGAAACGGCGCTCAGCTACCAGTTTTGTCGGCATTATGATCGGGAAAAATCCCTCCTGGATCGCGTGTTGAGCGTTGTGCCGAACGACGTCGCTACCAAAGCGGCGCGCGCATTCGTGGAATTCGACTCGAAAGCTGATACCCGACCGTTGCATGACGTCATCGATTCAGTCGCGGCGAAACAACCAGGCACACTAACGAGCGCCGCCAGTTATTGGCTTATGTGCGCACTGGGCGAACGTGACGCCGCTGCCGCGAATACTGCCTTAATCGCCTTGGGTGAGAATCCGGCCTACTTGGGAGTGAGCGACAACGTCGTTGTTAATCGCGCCTTTGTAGAAGGCGTTATCGCTCGCGTAACAAATCAAGATGAGAAGGCTCGACTCGCTTTCACTGCTGCGCACGCGGAGCAGGAGAAAGTCGTCCAAGCTGAACCAAATTACGCTCAGGCGATGTGCGTGCTTGGTTTGATCGATGCCGCTCTCGGGCGCAAGGAGGAAGCACTACGCGAAGGCCAACACGCGGTCGAGCTTCTTCCGGTGGAAAAAGATGCACTCGGTGGAAACATGCTGATCAAATATTTCGCGATGATTGCTGCGTGGGTTGGCGATAAAGATCTCGCCTGCGAACAGCTTGCCAGCGCCATCCGCCGCCCCAGCGATCTCAGCTATGGCCAATTGAAACTGCTGCCTTATTGGGATTCGCTGCGCGGCGATCCGCGTTTTGAAAAAATCTTGGAGGAGTCGAAGAACCCCGTCGTGCTTAAATAAGAATTCGCCTTCGCGTGCGGCGAAACTCGGCTCGGCGGCGCGTTACTTCGACAGCAATTGCCGTAGCACAAAAGCCAGAATCCCGCCGTGCCGGTAATAATCGATTTCGATCGGCGTATCGATCCGAAGCTTTACTGGCACTGATCGTTTTTGTCCGTTCTTTTCGATCTCTAGCGTGACCTGTTGGCCTGGTTTGATCGAGTCGGACAATCCGGTGATCGAAAACTTCTCCGAGCCATCGAGGCCGAGTGATTGCGCCGTCATGCCCTCGGGAAACTGCAGCGGTAATACGCCCATTCCCACCAGATTCGAACGGTGAATTCGTTCAAAGCTTGCTGCAATCACCGCTTTCACGCCTAACAAACGCGTCCCTTTCGCAGCCCAGTCACGCGATGATCCTGCGCCGTATTCATGGCCGGCGAGAATAACCAGCGAAGTGCTTGCCTCCGCGTATTTCATTGCCGCATCAAAAATCGACATCTGCTCGCCGTCGCCATTCTTTGAACCGCCAGTCCGGCTCGGACCGAAATATTTCGTCACGCCGCCTTCCGTTCCGGGAACCATCAAATTCTTTATTCGCACATTTGCGAATGTTCCGCGCGTCATCACCAGATCGTTGCCGCGCCGGCTGCCGTAGCTGTTGAAATCTCGCGGCTGAATGCCGCGCGACACTAGATATTTTCCAGCCGGCGACGTTTCTTTGATTGCTCCCGCAGGCGAAATGTGATCGGTCGTTACCGAATCCCCAAAAATCCCAAGCGTGCGCGCGCCGCGGATTTCCGCGATGTGACCTGGCTCCATCGAGAAGTTTTGGAAGAACGGCGGCTCATGAATGTAATCGCTCTTTTCGTCCCACTGGTAAATGTCACCCGTGCTCGATGGAATGTCGTTCCACTTCGGGTTTTGATCGGCAAAATCGCGATACAGTTTGCGAAATGTTGCCGGTGCGAGAGCATATTGCATGACGTCTCGGATTTCGCCGAGACTCGGCCAGAGATCACGAAGAAACGTTTCTTTGCCGTCCTTATCCTTGCCAAGTGGGTCGCGAGAAAGATCGATATGGACCCGGCCAGCCAGCGCAAAAGCGACGACCAGCGGCGGCGACATCAGAAAATTTGCTTTGATATGCTGATGCACGCGCGCTTCGAAGTTGCGGTTGCCTGAGAGGACCGACGCAGCAATCAGATCATACTCGTGGATAGCCTTCTCGATGTTTGGATGCAACGGCCCGGAGTTGCCAATGCAGGTCGTACAACCGTAGCCCACAAGGTTAAACCCGAGTTGATCGAGATACCTTTGCAGCCCGGTTTTCGCCAGGTAATCGGAAACGACGCGCGAGCCCGGCGCGAGCGAGGTTTTCACGCCGGGATCGACGTGCAGGCCACGCTCGACGGCCTTCTTTGCGAGCAACCCAGCCGCGATCATCACGCTCGGGTTGCTCGTGTTTGTGCAACTCGTGATCGCGGCGATCAGGACGCTGCCATGGCCGACGTGCGTTCGTCCTCGCGTAAAGATTTCCCGTGATTCGGCTTCAATTTCTTTTCCCAGATCCGGTGTTGGCCGGTTTGCAACCATCTCAAGCACGTTGCGCTCTTCACCGGGGCTGATCCCTTGGTCGTCTTTTTTGTCGGTTGAAAACATCGTGCCGTTCCGCGGGCCGCTGCCGTTCAATTCCACGACATGTTTCTCGCGAAGATCCACATGCTCTTTTCCGTAGCCACCGTCACGCACCGGTTTTTCCAGCAGCTCGCGAAATTTTTTTCCAAGCTCGGGCAGATTAATCCGGTCCTGCGGCCTTTTCGGTCCGGCTACGCTCGGCTGCACGTCCGCCAGATCCAAATCGAGATCGACGCTGTAATCGATTTCGTCTCTTAGCGGCATACCGAACATTTTTTGGGCGCGAAAATAATTTTCGAAGGCAAGACATTGTTCTTCGCTGCGTCCCGTGGCCCGCAGATAATCCACCGATTCTTGATCAACCGGGAAATATCCCATCGTGGCACCGTACTCAGGCGACATGTTCCCAATGGTCGCCCGATCGGGCACCGGCAGTGACGCCGCGCCTTCGCCGTAAAACTCGACAAACTTCCCGACGACCTTTTGCGCGCGCAGCAATTGCGTAATGTGCAATACGAGATCAGTCGCGGTAACGCCTTCGCGCAACTGGCCGCCCATGTGCACGCCCACCACTTCCGGCGTCAAAAAATAAACCGGCTGCCCAAGCATTCCAGCTTCCGCTTCAATTCCGCCCACACCCCAGCCAACCACGCCGAGGCCGTTGATCATCGTCGTGTGCGAATCAGTTCCGACCAGAGTGTCGGGGAAGTGAATAGTTGATGGTTGATCGTTGATAGTTGATTGAGCGGAGAGAACTCCTTTCGCCAGGTATTCGAGATTCACCTGGTGCACGATGCCAATCCCCGGCGGAATGAGCTGAAAAGTTTTGAACGCCTGCTGTCCCCACTTGAGAAACTGGTAACGTTCGCGGTTGCGCTTGAACTCCATTTCCAGATTCAGTTCAAGCGCGCGCACCGAACCAAAGAAATCCACTTGCACCGAGTGATCGACCACCAAATCGACAGGCACCAGCGGCTCAATGATCTTCGGGTCGCGCCCGAGCCGTTTCACTGCGCTGCGCATCGCCGCCAGATCAACAACGAGCGGCACACCGGTGAAATCCTGCAAAACGATCCGCGCGACGACAAATGGAATCTCCGCATTAGCGGGAGATTTCGCGTTCCAATTGGCGAGCGTCTCTACGTCGTTGCGCCGTGCCTTTTTGCCATCGCAATTACGCAGCACCGATTCCAGCACGATGCGAATGCTCACTGGCAACCGCGAAATTCTGCCGATTCCCTGCTCTTCGAGCGCGGGCAATGAATAGACCCAGCCCTCGCGGTCTTTACCGGGATCGAATTTCCTCAGCGTCTTAAATTCGTCAGTCATATTGTAAACACGAAGAACACGGAGCACACAAAACTAAGAACGTTCGAACCCTTCGTATCTTTGTGGTGAATTTAATTCATTTTAGTTCCGCCAGCCTCGCCTTGATCTTATCGAAGTTCGGGAGCTGGCGCGCGTCGTCGTTGCTCTCCGCGTACTGGATCACGCCATTTTTATCGATGATGAACGCAGATCGTTTCGGCACGCCGCCCATGCCGAGATTCATTTGCGGAAGGAAGCAGTCGTACATCACGCCGTAGTCTTTCGCGACCCTGTGTTCGTAATCGCTCAGCAACGGCACCGTGATTTTCTCTTTCTGAGCCCACGCTTCCTGCGCAAACGGATTGTCGCCGCTGATTCCGTAAACAACGGCGTTCAACCCCGTGTAAGCATTGAGGCCCCCGCTAACCTCGCACATCTCGGTCGTGCACGTGCCTGTGAACGCCATCGGGAAGAAAAGCAGCAACGTGTTTTTCTTGCCAAAATTATCGCTCAGCCTGATTTGCTTCGGCCCGTCTCCAGTCTTCGTGGGTAAGCTGAAATCTGGCGCTTTGGTTCCAATGGCAAGTGGCATAAATGTCTCCGAGGTTGATCTTGTTTTTCAAATTTCAGTATAGGATCGGCATCGGACGGGTCAAAGGGTTCGTTAAATGGTTCGAGCGTTAAAGCCTTGAAGCGAAAATCGCTAAATCACTGAATCGTGAAATGGAACTCTTCTGGTGGTTCTTCACAATCGCGCTCTTCGCCGTTGGCCTGATCGGCACTGTCATTCCAATTCTTCCGGGCACGACGATCATTCTCGCCGCCGCGATCATCCATCGCCTCATGGTAAGCGCGGAGAAGAGTATCGGCTGGAAAACGATGGTCGTTCTTGTGCTGCTTACACTTCTTTCCTACGTGTTCGATTTTCTCGGCAGTTATTTTGGCGCAAAATATCTCGGCGCGACCAAGTGGGGCGCCTTTGGCGCAATCCTCGGCGCGCTCATCGGTCTCTTTTTCGGTATCATTGGTTTGTTCGTGGGCCCGGTGATTGGCGCGGTGGCCGGTGAATTCATCGCAGGTAAACGAATGATCGACGCCGGCCGGGCCGGTTGGGGAAGTTTGCTGGGAAATTTCGGTGCAATGGTCGGTAAACTGATCATTGCGCTGGCGATGATCACGATTTTCCTCGTCACAGTTCCGTCGCCATTGTGAGTCGCGGCAACAAGTAATCTGGAAGCCAGGAATTCCTCGCTTCCAGATTTCTGTTTTTTGTGTTAGATTGCTCACCGATGGCAGATGATCGCTGGTGAATCACTTGCGGTTCGCTGGAGGAAAGTCCGAACACCATACGGCAGCATGCCGCGTAAAATACGCGGGCAACATTCGCGAAAGCGGACGTTGACGGAAAGTGTCACAGAAAACACACCGCCGGTTCTTTGAGAAAAGCACAGGCAAGGGTGAAAAGGCGAGGTAAGAGCTCACCGCTCGCGGAGTAATTCGCGAGGCATGAAAAACCCCACGCGGTGCAAGACAAAACAGAGGAAGGGCAGCCGGCCCGATTAAGATCCTCGGGTATCGTCGCATCACGGCCAATGAAAATTCGTCGGGCTCTCGGAGAAATCCGGGAGAGATAAATGATCATCGCGGTTGAGAAATCAGCCGGACAGAATTCGGCTTATCGCCATCCAATACGAAGGGCGCTTTCGGAAACGAAGGCGCCCTTCGCCGTTGTACGGGTGCAGGGACGCGATGAGGCCGCACGATATAACTTTTCTCCCGCTAAAGCTTGAGAAAACATTCGCCGCGAGTAATTGATGCGCTTTGCTCTGGCTAATTCGGGGGCTTTCCTTGCATGTCAGTTGGCAACCTCATTCCGTTTGAACTAGGCGCGGCCAAAGTGGTTACGCTCGCTGAGTTAGAAAATTCTGATACGTGGAAGAGCGCATTTCAGAACAAGTGCAAAGATCATCGTTACTATGAGATTGTGGAAGAGACGCTCGAAGGCTTTGAATTTCGTTACCTCGTGCTCGAGGATGCTCCGAGCAATATGCGGGCAGTCCAGCCCGTGTTTTTTGTTCGACAAAATCTTGTCGAAGGAGTTCCCAGCAAAATTCGTTCTGTTGTCGATCTTATCCGAAAGATATTCCCGCGCTTCCTGACCATGCGCGTTTTGATGGTTGGATGCGCTGCCGGAGCAGGGGACTTGGGCGCGGGCGAGGAAAAGGACGAAACTTGGGCGGCAAATGCATTGCTAGCGAGTCTTGGGAAATATGCCCGGCAAAACAGGGCGTCTCTTATTGTTCTCAAGGATTTTCCGGCAAAATATCGCTCGGTTCTTGAAACATTTTCTTCAAATGGCTACGCGCGGATCCCCAGCATGCCGATGAACCGCTTGCCGCTTCATTACAAGAATTGGGAGGAATATTTCCGCACGCTGAGCAAGGCGACGCGGAAAGATTTGCGCAGGAAATTCCGGAAAGCGGAGAGCGCAGCGAAGATTGACATGGAGATCGTAAGAGACATCGCACCTCACATCGATGAAGCGTATCCGCTCTACCTCGCGGTGCATGAGCGTTCGCCGCTAAAATTCGAGAGGCTGACCAAAAATTATTTTTGCGCTATCGGGCAACACATGGCGGACCGCGCACGCTTTTTCATCTGGCGGCAATCGGGGAGGATCGTTGCTTTCAGCTTTTGCCTCGTTCACGAAGATGCGATTTACGACGAATGCATCGGACTCGATTACACTGTAGCGCTTGATCTGCACCTGTATTTTTACACGCTGCGCGACATCATCTCGTGGGCGCTGCAAAAGGGGTTGAAGTCTTACTACAGCAATCCGCTAAATTATGAGCCCAAGTTGCATTTAGATTGCGAGCTGGTGCCGCTCGATCTTTATGCGCTGCACACAAACGCGTTCCTCAATCCGATATTTCGTCGCGCCATCAAATATCTGGGGCCGACCCGACATGATCCGGTCTTGAAAAAATTTCCCAACGCAAATGAGCTTTAACTTTCAAGATCGACATCATGCGTGAGCGCCCCTCGGGTTTTGCCAATCCGTGGTTGATACTTGGGTTTGAAATCATCTGCGTGCTTGTCTACGAGCTGCTTCAGAAACTTGGCGCAAGCGAGACGGCGAATCTTTCGCAAGTCTGGTCCTGGACCGGAATCACGGCGTTGGCTTCGCCGCTTACCTGGCTGGCAATGCTGATAATGATCGTTAGCCTGCTCAGCTGGCTTTACGTTTTGAGATACATTCCGCTGTCGATCGCATTTCCGCTCTCACGCGTGGTGGATATTTTGGTTCCGCTGAGCTGTTGGATCATTCTCGGCGAACACATTTCGCCGCGTCGTTGGTGCGGCATCGCGCTTGTAGTCATTGGCTTAATGCTGACGGCGAAACCCGTGGCGCGATTGAAAGAGAAGTTATGAGCTGGCAGGTATTGGTTCTTATTCCCATCGCCCTGATCGCGTTCGTGTCGGGCCAGCTTTTTCTCAAACACGCGATGGAATCCTCAGCCACGAGAGGATTTCGCGATGCGAAGGTCGTCACTTTTCTCGGCTGCGGGATTTTTTCTATGACCATCCACTTCTTTGTGACACTCGGCCTGCTTGGGCATCTCGATCTTAGCTACGTCTATCCGTTTCAAGGATTAAGCGTCATTATAATCAGTCTCGCTGCCGCAGTCGTATTGCGGGAAAAACTGAACCTGCGGCTGACGGTTGGCGCGTTACTCATCAGCGCCGGAATCGTGCTGGTTTCACTCAGCTAGTAGTAAATTGTTGGGCAACCGCTTCGGTTGCCGTCCCGTGCCTTGGCAAGCGACGCGCTTGCCTACAATGATGTTTCAATTACCAAAATCGAGGTGTGGCGCGGATGGAACGCGCCAAACCCTATAATCGGTGACAAGTCGAATCTCGTCGCAGCAGCCGAGGAGCTTTTGCTACGGCAGCCGTGTTGCCGTTCCCTCAAACACCGCTGGCACCGCGCCCCCGGTCTGGATCATCCAAAGCTGCTTGCCGTTAGGATCGACGAAAAGATCATAGCTCGCTCCTCCGGTAAATGTGAGCGTGCCGGTGCAGTCTGCGGCGACCGTGTAGGTCCCTGTTGTTCCGCTGGAATGGATAATGGTGCCATTGAGGCTGACCGTGGCGAATGGGCTGACAAGCGTGCCATCTCCGTTGAAATCGATCCCTTCTACGATGGCTTTTGGTTGCGCAACACCGCCGACGATGTTCCACCCGTGCGTGGCGAACAGGTACGCGCCGTGCAGCGTTTGCACCCTGCAATCCTCGTCGGTTGCCGCCCGCGCGGTATCGGACGTGCCCACCGCCATTGCGGCGACCAGGCTGACCAACGCGCACGCCAAGAGTGAACAGCTTGTTATGCTCTTAACTAATTTTGTTTTCATAAGTGTTGTTTTCTTTCATTGTTTTGGCCTTCCGTGACTTCTCGTTGTGAGAAAATCATTTCTGGCCGTTCAACGATGTACAGAACGGAAACCAGTCGGAGGTTATGCGGAAAGTTCGCTTCGCCGCGGAGAGACCTCGGATCACGCGGATTTTACGGATCGGTTTCTAAACAGAACGAAATGGCGAAGAATGCATTTGGATTCCACAAACAGAGATTCTTAATCGAGTTGTTGCCTTCTGTTGGCCGAGAAACAGAATCGAGGACGCAATCGCCAACACACCAGGGCGCGTGCTTCCCCGCAGACGGAGAAACAATCAGCCGCCACACAGTGAAGCGTGACGGCTGATCGCGAGCTATTGCCTGCTACTGTTTGACCATGGAACCGCCGACTACGATGCCGCCGGTGGGGTCTGTACCCACATATTTGAGCTGCCTTCCGCCATCGCCGATCACGAAGTGGCGGCGATGGTTTCCCGTCAAAGTCATGGTGCCGGTACCGTTCGCATTCACAGTATAGGTCCCGGTGACATTCTGACTCCAACTCTGATTGAGTATGACGCCGCCACCGAAGTTAAAGACCAGACTTGCCGTAAAGCTGCCTGCGCCATCGAACGTCCACAAGCCCGCTTCGTCGACCGGTCCATAGGCGTCTATGGGCACGGGCCTGTTTGGCCCCCCGGGGCTTACTGGAGCAAAGCCCGCTAAAGAGTCGGCATAACTCCCGTTGAGGCTACTCAGATCATAGGCTTGGGCGCGCGGCAGGGAGACTTGCATGATTAATGCAACTACTCCCAGCGCCAGACCCGACCTGAACAGCCGGGCCTTCGACATCTTGGGAACGCTTCTTGTGAACATAAAGTTTTGGTTTTTCATAAACTAATTTCCTTTTCTTGTTTTGGCCTTCCGTGACTTCCCACCGTGGGAGGTCAGTTCTAGCCTTTCGCCGATGTACAGAACGGAAACCAGTTGGAGGTTATGCGGAAAATGTTGGAACTTGGATGACTGTAGCGGCGGCCGTCTCGGCTGCTTTGTAATAGATGCAGGCGGCACGCCTGCCACTACAGCTCGATCACCTCGGCGCGAGAGAGGCGACGATCTTTTCGAAGCGCGGATCGCCGCGCAGCGGATCCCACCACGGCATCAGTTTCAATTCGCCATACGTGATGTTGCTGGGCGGTCGGACGGCGATGGCAAGCTGTTCGCAGGCGAGATCTTTCTCTCCAACCCACGCTGCAATCACTGCAAAGTATCTGACGAGGTACCGGCCGACGAGTGCTTCTTTCTCCGCCAGAAGAAGCTCAAGTGCGCGACGGCCTTCGCGCAACGCTTCCTCTTTCCGGCCGAGGCCAGCGTCGATCATACCCAGCACGCACCAAGCCGGACCAAAATCCGGTTGCGCCTCCACGATTTTCTCCTGCTCTGCGCGTGCAGCGACAAAGGCCAGCTGTGCTCTGCGCTCGTCGTTTGTCATGCGCGCGATGAGGCCTTCGACAAAACGACGATTGAATTGAACCTTATC
>JBKPQL010000029.1:0-51712 GCA_046734045.1 Verrucomicrobiota bacterium | reverse complement strand
GGAAGCTAAGGTCGCGGTTATAACCTACAAGGTTACAATGCATAGCACGTTCGCAGGACAGGACACCTCGGGCACATACAACTCCGCGAGTGTATGGATTAAGCGCAGCGGAAAGTGGCTCACTGTGTTTCACACTGAAGCCAAGGCTCAATAAATTTACCTGGGTGAACGACTAGAACAATCGAAGTAGTCCCGCTCATCTAAGCCCGATGCGAGCACTTTACGAAGTGCACCCCGCGCAGCGACAAGCGCAGCGTCGATCTCATCTCCAATGTGCTCCCATTCGGCGGGCTGTGGTATGAACCCAATTTTTAGTTACAGTAGTGGCAATTATGTAAATTTTGGAAGCACGTAACTTGCGCGCGCATGATTGATTTCTCCTTCACACCTTTCCCATTTCTCACTACGCAGAACTATTCATTGCGGAATCTCGCGCCAGCAGATGAGCAGGATATTTTCGCTTTGCGTTCCAGTGACGAGATCAACAAATATCTTGATCGCCCGAAAGCGCATACGCTCGATGATGCACGCAACTTCATCAATAAGATCACAAACGGAATTGCAGAGAACGAAGCGATATTTTGGGTAGTGACACCAAAAGATGAATCAAAGTTTCTCGGTTCAATTTGTCTCTATAAAATTTCAAGAGAGGAGGCGAAGGCAGAAATCGGTTTCGAGCTGCTTCCGGAAAATCACGGAAAAGGAATCATGCAGGAAGTGATTCCAAAAATTCTTCAGTTTGGATTTGAAGAGATGAAACTGGAAACGATTGAAGCAGAATTGAGCCCGCGAAATCTGAAATCGGTTCGGCTGCTTGAGAAAAACAATTTCAAGCTTGCAGCGGTGAATGAGCAGAATTCGGATTCAGTAGTATATGCCTTGAAGATCCACAGGGGCCACTAGGTTTAACAGGCGCTACGGGCTCCGTTGCTACGCAAGGTCCGTCGTTGCGATGTGCGTCTGCAATCCAGATCGTTCGCCGGTTGAAATCAATCGCTGAGACACAGTCCAAGCTCCAGCCGGCTTTGCTGAGATTGTCAGCGATTATTTCCCAGTACTTCACGCTCATCTATTCACCATCCATCCTGTCGATCTTCTCATTTTCTTCCGCGGAGAGAGCGTGCGCTTTAACGATTTTCCATTCACCGGTCTCATCGAATTTCAAAGTGAAGAGAAAATGCGCTTCTATGTCCGAGGTCTCCTCCCCTTCTTTGGAAAATGGGGACTGATCGAATCGAATAGGCATAAAGGCTTGCCGTGTTGGCGTCCGGCCATTCCCGAACGCGGAACGTGTCCCAGATTCGACGCTGGTGGGAACAACGGGGGGAGAGGGTCTCGCGCGTGCGCGTGCGCGCTGCGATTTCCTGGCGCGCCCGATGGCTCTCCTTTTACGCAATGGGCGGGTCGAAAGTGATGGCCTGTCGTGCGGCGCGTGTCGGCCATTCGACGGCGGACTACCACCTCAGGAACGATGCTGATTTCGCGGCGCAAGCCGAGGCAGCGAAGGCGCACGCCATTGAGCTACTGCACGCCCGATGTTTTCAGCGATGTCTTGAGGGGGACATCGAACCGATCTACTGGCAGGGCATCGTCGTCGGCCACGTCAGGAAGTTCGATAGCCGATTGCAGATCGAAATGCTCCGCGCTCATCTCCCGCAGAAGTTCAAGACTCCTGGTGCGCAAGTCAACCTCGCGACCAAAGGCGATGTGTTCGTGTTGACCGAGGAACAACGGAAGGAATTGCGCGAGATCAATCGGCAGTTCCTCCTCTCCTCACCAATCCCAAGCGAAAAATCACACACTGTGACTGAACAGCGTGAAGGACCCACGCAATGAAACATCCGAGCGAGCTACCTGATTCGATCGGGAATACCTCGGCAGCCATTCAGCCCACAAAACGTACTGGCGACCCTACTCTGCTCTCGGACACCGCCTTTTGCCGGCTCATTTTCATAGGTAAATGAGCGGGTGAAGGGAATCGAACCCTCGTGTGCAGCTTGGGAAGCTGCCGTTCTGCCATTGAACTACACCCGCGGCGCGATTTCGATTTTAGATTTTCGATTGCCGATTGCAACCGAAACAAATCGTAAGCGCAATGGATGTTGAGAATTGTTGTGGCGGCGCTTGTGGCAAGCGGCGAGATTAATAGATAGCCATTTGACACAAACGCCTCTACAGCGACGAAAAATCAAAATGAAAAAACCGAATGCACGCGGGCCTTCGCCGAGCCGCAAAGCGCATCTCGCTTTGAAAGAGAGATTGAACCGCAAACCGAAGCGCCCGCCGCGTTTGCGCAGCCACAAAAATTCCGCCGGCGCACGCCTGCTGATCGACCGATAGATCATGCAAAACGTTATGCACGAGCATTTGCCAGCCCTTGCCGCGAAAATCGCCGCGGCCCTATCGATCCGGCCCGAGTACCTGGTGACGCAGCCTGCGGAACTCAGAATTCTCCAAGGAATGTCCGAAGACGAGATCAGACAATTTGCGGGGAGTCAGGGCTGGCGCGTAGTCCGCCGTCTTGGAGGCCGTCAGATCGAATTTTATAATGACGCCAGTGAGCGGCCCCAATAGCCGGGATCAGGTGATCAGGCCGGGATCGACGATCCCGGCTCCAAGGGGCTACTGGACAGTACTGAGCAGTTGGCTTACCAATGGTCGCGCGTTCAAATGGGACCGACGAAGATTTATTTTATCGTTTTTGGCGTTTTGACGATTGCCGGCGGCGTCGTGGGCTATGTCAAAGCCGGTAGCATAGCCTCGATCATTGCCGGCTCGGTCACTGGAGTTTTGCTGCTCGTAGCCGCATTTTTGTTGCCTGAACATCACGCCGCGGGATTAGCGACTGCGTTCATTGTTTCTCTTCTGCTTGCAGCGCAGTTTGTTCCTAAATTTTTGCGGACCGGAAGAGTGATGCCTGCTGGTATCATGTCGATCTTGAGCGTGATCGGTCTCATCGTCGCGCTCGTCGCGTGGATAAAAAAGTAATCGCGTGGGAAGAATTCGTCTTCGGACGTGGCGGCGGCTGGTACTGGTTTTGTTCGGTGCCCTCTTTGCCGCAATTGTTTACCGCTGGATTTCCCTGGAGCGCTTGCAACACATCGCACCAGTGGAGGTGATCGCTACGCCTACGCCGACACCGACTCGCCCGCCCGTCATCACTGGAAAATTGGACACGGGTAAGTTGTTCAACGGAATCACGCTTCACTCCACGGTCGAGCCGTTACCGGGCGCCGATGCGACCACCGAACGGGTTGACCCAAACAGCTACGTTCTCGATTTAAAATTGCAGCCACGAGTGCCTTCGCCAAACAGGACAATAGACGAGCTGGACAAGGTTAGTCCGCAACTACCGGCGCTCTTGCCTGGTCTGGCAGTGATGGTCAACGCCGATCCGGTCTCGCCGCTTTACGCTCAGCTTTACGACACAAAGCTAAGAGTGTTGCGCGAGAATCTTGTTCGGCTCGATCAACTTCTCTCGCGTCACAATTTTTTCGATTGCCAAACTGTCTTGCAACTCCAGCATCCGCAGACGCAACGCAAGGCGCTCCTGTTGCAGGCGGACATGGATGTGGACGCCGATGGCTCCGATGCGGACCGCATGCCCATTGGGACTGGCGCGCCGACTAATTTCAAACCATCCACAAGTTATCGCTGGCCAAAGAAAACGGCGGCGCCCAATCCGTATCTCGCCCCGACCGAAGAGAAACTGAAACGGGCCGAGGACGAGTATGCGCTCAAGACGATCACTCCAGAGCGCAAACGCGAGCTGCGTAGCGCGATCGCACAACTGCGCGCGGAAGTCTTCACGCTCAAGAAATTCAGTTTCCTGATTGGTGCGACGGATCCGTACGTCGTGGTTCCGAGTGCTTTTGCGCAAGGAAAAGATGGCGTCAAAGTAGGAGACTATGTGGTGGTCGTTTTTGGGAACCTGATTTATCCGGCAATCGTGGGCGACATCGGGCCTAACGACAGGGTGGGCGAAGCCTCGCTACGCATCGCGAAGCAAATTAATCCCTTGTCCACGCCTTATAATCGGCCGGTGAGCGATCTCAAAGTGACGTACCTCATCTTTCCTGGAACAGCAGACAAACCGTTTGGTCCACCGAACTTGGATAAACTACAGGCGCGTTGCGAAGCGCTAGTCAAAGAAATCGGCGGCGCGACCGTGCCGCTGTATCATTGGGAAAATACTATTCCGCCTCCGCCGACGCCAACCGCTTCGCCAACTCCGATCATCTCGACAACCCCAGGCGCGTCGGCGTCCCCAACGTTTGCATTTCCAATTCCAAGCCCGACCGGTTCTCAGTCGGCTGGTCCGACGCTCGCGCCGACAAGTTCACCTGCAGCGAAGGCGACACCATAGCGACTGTCGACTACGCACGCTGAATAATCAGCGGACCGAGACGGCTAATCATAAGGAGGATTGTCCCGCTCGAATGGTTGTTGCTGCGGCATTAATGTCTCATCCCGCTCGATGAAAGCGCGGCGGTGCCGGCGGGGAGCGATTTCTTCTTGGCCAGCGTCTGGCGCGACGATCTTAGTGCGGCCCGAGGGCGAACGGTAAATCAGCCGTCCGTCAGACGTAATGCCAACGAAATGAGCACGCGTCGAACCAATGGGACCGTGTGACGTCGAAGCAACACGCTTCTTTTTGCTCTGTGAACTCGTCTGGCTCGCATCGACCGGTTGCGGTGTGACGTTTGCTTGCGCTGAGTTTTCCGCGGCAGATCCGACAGGGTTCGTGGTTTCGGCTGGCGAACTGGCAGGGTTTGCACTGGCTTCGAGTTGCGCATTCGATGTCTGCGCCGGCTCAACATTTGGCGACGCAGCCGGAGCCGAACTCGTCCCTGTGGATGTATTCGGTTGCGATTGCTGCCCGGATGCCAAGATGCCTGTAGCCGCTTGAGAGAGGGCCGCCTCTGGAGTCATCGGGGTCGAAGGGCTTTGGACGGCAGGTACTGGTGAAGCCTCCGGGACGCCCACGAGCACGCCAATTGTCTTATGCCCGCGATAATGTTCCCAGACCCGGCCGATGCGCTCTTGAGAGAGAAACAGCGCAATGACCGCTGCTAGTGCAATAAGGACGCTGGTTGCCAACACGAGGCGCCGCAGCCGCCTGGGTTGTTTCTGTTTGATGCGCGGACTTTTTGCAATGAGCGGAATCCCCAGTTTGCGGGCGACCTTTTGCCGGCGTTCGATTTTCAGCAGGCATTCCCGAATCATCTCTGCGAGCGCGACCGGATCCTTTGGGCGTTGACCAGGCTTGCGACGCAACATTTGGGAGAGCAAAGCCCGCAATGGTTTTGGAAATACTCTTAACTGGCGAGGGCGAACTGGCGTTGAAAGCTCCGAACCCGTAAGCAGAAAGTACATGGTCGCGCCCAGAAAATAAATCTGTGAAGCGAAATCAACCGTCTCCAGGGCGGGAACGGTTTCTTCCCGTTTCTCCGCTTCATCGGTCTCGGCCCTGAACCCGGGTAATCCCAGGTCTGTTAACTTTATCAGCGGCCAAGTGCCCTCGGAAGTGACGCCTGGGACGACAATTACATTGGCCGGTTGAATGGCTGGATAGGCGAGCTTGTGAAAATTGGCCGATGACAGCACGCTCACCACTTGCTCCGCCATTCGCAATGTCGCGTCAGCCGCCATCGGGCCGTGATGGCCCACCCACTCAGCGAGCGTCACGGCCTGAAGGTAATCCGAGACGCAGACGAAATTTTCTCCTTCGCGCCCGAAGTCTAAAAGCTTGACAATATTGATGTGTCGCAGCCTTTGGAGGGCGTGTGCGCGCTCTTCAAACTGCTGCTGTGCCGCCGGACCAAGGCCCTCAATCGGGATGATGGTGAGCGCGACTGTTTCACCGGCCCTTTCGTCTGCGGCTTCGTAAGTAATTGCAATGCCAGCCCGGCGAAGCTCAATCGGGGTGCCGTCACGGTGAGTGCGGATGCGGTAGTATTCGAGAAAAGTTGTGCGCTCCATAATTCCCGGTTAGTGTGCGACCCCCATCACAGCAGCTTGCTCGCTATGATTCAACCTCGATTTCACCGCTGAGTTGCTCCGCATCCAATGTAAAATCCGTCATCGGCAATAGAGCGGAGCCCATAGAGTAGAAAATATCTGGTTAGTAGCTCACCTTACCGTGCGGAGCGAAGCATTTTGCGTGATGTAGGCCAGCCGCTACCCCGCTTGGATTCGAACCAAGAATAACGCCTCCAAAGGGCGCTGTGTTACCGTTACACTACGGGGTATCACCTTTGCGACTTAGATTGGCGATTTTCGGCGAAGGCGCAATTGGCAAAATGTGGCAAACCGGTGAAACCGAGGTATATTGGTAATTCACTTTTATGAAGGAATTAAGAGTAGAAAATTTGCGCGTAGCCGTTGACGATCAGGAGATTGTGCGTGGTTTGAGCCTTCGGGTTCCGCTGGGCGAAGTGCATGCCTTGATGGGACCGAACGGTTCGGGAAAAAGCACGTTGGCCAAGGTATTGGCGGGTCATCCCGATTATCACGTCGCCGCTGGCAAGGTTTTGATGGATGGGGAAAATCTTCTCGAACTCGAGCCGGATGAGCGGGCGCGGCGCGGTCTTTTCATGGCTTTTCAATACCCGAGCGAGGTTCCGGGCGTGACGATCGCAAATTTTCTCCGAGCAGCGTTACAGTCGCGTCTGCCCGAGGGCGAAGAGCTGGAGGCCACCGATTACTACGCGAAGCTTTACGAAAAGATAGAACTGCTGGGCATGGATCGCTCGTTTACGTCGCGGGCCGTCAACGAAGGTTTCTCCGGCGGCGAAAAAAAGCGTACTGAAATCCTGCAATTGGCTATGCTCGAGCCAAAATATGCGGTTCTCGATGAGACCGATAGCGGCTTGGATATCGACGCGCTCAAGACCGTTGCGCACGGAGTGAATTCGTTGCGGGGCCCAGATCTTGGTATATTGTTAATTACGCACTATCAGCGCCTCCTGAACTACATTATTCCCGACTACGTCCACGTGATGGTGGCTGGGCGAATCGTCAGAAGCGGGCGGAAAGAACTCGCTCTGGAGCTCGAAGAGAGAGGTTACGATTGGGCGCGGGAGGGCGCGATTGAGTCAGCATACACGAGGTAACGCAATGAAAACCGACACATCAGCAGTCGATATCGATCGAAACAAAGGTGATTTCTTTTATCCGGAAGCTCACGTGCGCGACGCAGGCGTCGGGCTGAGTGAGCGAACCATCCATTACATCGCGGATGTGAAAGAAGACCCTGACTGGGTGCGTGAGTACCGTCTGCGGGGCCTGAAGACATTCTTGGAAAAGCCGCTCCCGACGCATTGGGCGAGTAAGGATCTGGAAGCAATCGACTTTAATAAAATCCGCTATTACCTTTCGCCCGGCACCGAACCGAAACGCAGCTGGGAGGAAGTGCCGGACGACATTAAGCGCACATTTGAGCGACTCGGCATTCCCGAGCAGGAACGAAAATTCCTCGCGGGCGTGGAAGCGCAGTTCGACAGCGAAGCCGTCTATTCAAACATCAAGAAAGCTGTCGGCGAACAGGGCGTCATTTTTGTCGGGTCGAGAGAGGGCCTCAAGAATTATCCGGAAATTTTCCGGAAATGGTTCGGCAAAGTCATCCCGATCGCTGACAACAAGTTTAGTGCTTTGAATTCGGCGGTGTTCAGCGGCGGCTCGTTCATTTATGTCCCGCCTGGGGTGAAAGTGAAGCACCCCCTTCAGGCCTACTTCCGCATCAATGCGGAAAATTTTGGCCAGTTCGAGCGCACTCTCATCATTGCCGATGAAGGTTCGGAAGTGACTTATATGGAGGGCTGCACGGCGCCGAAGTTTAATACCCCGACATTGCACAGCGCTGTCGTGGAACTCATCGCGCTAAAAGGCGCGAAGATTCAGTACATCACGGTGCAGAACTGGGCTTCCAACGTTTTCAATCTCGTGACCAAACGCGGGCTTGCCCAGGAAAATGCCGAAGTGAAATGGATCGATTGTAACATCGGTTCGCGGCTTACGATGAAATATCCGAGCGTGATCATGAAGGGTCGCAAAGCGCGTGGCGAAGTTCTTTCTATCGCGCTGGCCAACGACGGCCAGCATCAGGACACCGGCGCCAAGATGATCCACGCTGCCGATGAGACGACCAGCAACATCATTTCCAAGTCGATCTCGATCGGCAAAGGTCGCGCCACTTACCGCGGCCTGGTCCACGTGCCGAAGCACCTGAAACATTGTAAAAACAACACCGAGTGCGACGCGCTGCTGATCAATGCGACTTCGCGGACCGACACCTACCCGGCGATCACTGTACGCGGGACCGGCAACGCCGTTCAGCATGAAGCCAGCGTCAGCCAAGTCAGCGCGGACCAAATTTTCTACATGCAACAGCGGGGTCTCAGCGAGGCGCAGGCCATGAGCCTGAGCGTTAACGGTTTTGTCAACGATCTCGTCCGCCAATTCCCGATGGAATACAGCGTCGAGCTCAAGCGACTGATCGAGCTGGAGATGGAAGGCTCGGTCGGATAACCGTCGCGTCCTGGCGAATTCTTTCTGTAGCGGCGGTCTGTGACCGCCGTTGCGTTAAAATCCCACATGTCGTTAGTCACCCATCAACAAGAAGCCGCACCGATTCTCTCCGGCCCGTCCGACTTAAGCGAGTTTCCCGATTGGTTCCGTGATCAGCAGCGCGCAGCTTGGAAACAATTTGAGTCGTTGCCGAAGCCGACGCGCAAAGATCAGGCCTGGCGATTCGCCAATGTCAATCTTCTCGATCTCACGCCGTTCAAATTCGGCGGAACATTGAGCGATGAAGAGCGCACCGCGATTCTCGAGCAATCTCGTGGGCTCGATGACGTCGCCGGTCGGATGATTTTCGCAGGGGACGAACTCATCGAGCGCGACGTGATTTCCGATCAACTGAAAAAGCGCGGCGTGATTTTCCAGTCGCTCGAGCGCGCAATGGTCGAACACGGTGAGCTGTTCCGTAAATATTTCATGTCCCAGGCGGCAATCCTCGGCTCGGCTAAGTTTGCGGCGTTGCATCAAGCGCTGGTTTCGTCAGGAACATTTCTTTACGTGCCGCGCGGCGTCGAGATCAAGTTGCCGATCGAAATTTTTCATTGGCTCGATGGCGAAAACTCCTCCGTGTTTCCGCATTTGCTCCTTGTGACAGACGAGCTGGCAAAAGTCACCGTGATCGAGCATTTCCGCTCGGTAAATGAGCACGCACCGGGATTTGCGTGCGGAGTAAATGATCTGATTGCCGGCCCGGGCGCGAAGGTGACCTACGTGTGCACACAAAACTGGAGCGACAATGTCGTCGCGTTACAAATGAACTCGACTGTGGTCGATCACGATGCTTCGGCGATGAGTCTGAACCTACACGTCGGTTCGCGCTATTCGCGCTTTGAAAGTTTGAGCCGGCTCATCGGCGAAGGCGGCCGCAGCGATCTGCTCGCTGTCGCGGTTGCACAGCATCAGCAGGAATTCGACGCCCGCACATTGCAGGACCACATCTCGCCTCGCACCGCAAGCGATCTCCTTTACAAAAACGCGCTCGACGATCGCGCCCGCACGATTTTCGGTGGTCTCATCCGCGTAGAACCGCACGCGCACTTCACTGACGCGTATCAAAAAGTTCGCAATCTCCTTCTGAGTGATGATGCAGAAGCGAATTCAATGCCCGGTCTCGAAATCCTCGCTGACAACGTCCGTTGTAGTCACGGCGCGACCTCAGGCCAGATCGACGAAGATGAACTGTTCTATCTGCGCACCCGTGGTATTTCCGTTTCCGTCGCCCAACGCCTTATCGTCACTGGCTTCTTGGATGAAGTCATCCAGCGCCTTAATCATCCGGCGATAGGTGACCATTTGCATCGGTTGATCGAAGACAAATTCGTCGCGTAAAGTCTGGGAGCGAAACGCGCGCCGCGTGTATGTATCGGCACTCTGGCGGAGGTCAAAACTCAACTTATCGGTCTCCCGGTCCTTCCTCGGTATTTAGCTCGAAATTGATTTTTACGTCGTAGTGATCGCTTTTGATGAGCGCCGTCGGCGGCGGGTCAACTTGCGTGACTTGTTTCGCAACCGTCGCAATTGATTCATTTACAACAACATTTTCGGACGGCTTAATAATCTCGAATTTGGAAACGCGCCCGTCTTTCTCGATACGAACTTTGACCAGCGTGGAAATTTTGGCGCCGGTGGTGATGTTGGTGGTTGGCTGGACCCACGCGCTGTAAAAACGATCATGCAGCATGTTGCCATACCAGCCGAATTCCGACGCGCTGTTTCCACCGCCCGCAGCGCCAGCTTTGCCTGCCGAAGTCGCTTTTCCACTGCCGCTCTGGGATTGGGGGTTATTCTTTGCTAGTGCGTTCCGCTCATTTTTCTCCGACTTCTCGCTCGCGTTCTCGGAAGCCGGCTTCGTTTTTGGCGATGGTTTAGGCGAAGCCTTGGCCACCAACGCTTTCTTGGGACTTGATTTCGGGATTGGTTTTGGTGTTGCCCTGGGTTTCGGCGTGTGGGTTGCAGCCGGCTTTGGCGTAGATGTCGATGTTGACGTCGGCTTCGGAGTCGGTGAGGGCAATTCGATTTCGCTCTTCGCCGTAGTCGCGAGAGCGTCTTCCTCTTGGACTTGGTCATCCTTCGACGCTTTCAATTCGGTCGGGGCGTTTGCGTGCTTCGGTGCTGGCGACTCCTGGTTCTGCGATTCTTCAGTCGCGAAATCTTCGGCGCCACCCAGCCAAACGATTCTCTCCGGATTTGATGACGCTCTCGCTGCCAGACTCCAGCGAATCAGTCCCGTGATCAGCGCGACGTGCGCGAGCACGATCACGGCGACGTTTCGCCAAAAACGAGCGTTTGCTATGCCGTAGCTCTGCGAAGGCAGGTCTTTCGCCATTTATTTCGGCTCAGCTTTTGTTGCGATGCCGACTTTGGTGATTCCCGCCCGTTGCACGACGTCCATTAGCCCAATCAATTTTTGGACAGCCAACTCGCGATCCGGCCGAATCACGATGGCGACGTCCGGATTCGTCCGTTTCATCTGGATCAATTGCGCGGCGAGCGTTTCCGAGTCCATCACCTGAGTGTTAAACCGGATGGTGCCAGTGCGGTCGATCGAGGCCGTCTGCACTCGCGATGTATTGATCGGCGGATTGGATGCATTACTGGATGGGATCACCAGGTTCATGCTGCTTTCGAGCAGCGGCGTCGTGATCATGAAAATTATCAACAGCACAAACGCCAGGTCGAGTAACGGCGTGACGTTGATCTCGCTCAGAGTAGAGAGACTCTGGCGTTGTGAGTAGCGTCTCATTTGCGAAAAGCCGATTCACGGGAGCCGTGATCGACATATTTGTGCTCGAACTCGGACGCGAGCTCCGCCGCAAAATTATCCATCTCGACGATGATTCCGCGAATGCTCGTGACGAGAAAGTTGTAACCAAACATCGCCGGAATTGCGACGCAGAGCGCGGTGACGGTGGTGATAAGAGCGCCGGACACACCGGGCGCCATCGACACGAGACTTGGGGAACCGGCCTCGGCCACGCCCGTAAATGCATCCATCACCCCCCAAACCGTTCCGAGCAATCCAAGGAACGGCGAACCGCTCACGGCGGTGGCCAGCAAAATCATTTGCGATTCAAGCCCAAGAGCTGTCTCACCCACCGCGCGTTCCATTGCCGCGTTTACTGCGCCCATCTGTGCCGGCGAAATTTTATCAGCGATCTCAAGCCGCGCTCGAAAGGTGTCGTCCACTTCGGCGGAACCAAGCAGATGAAATGTCATCTCCTGGCATCCGGCACGATATACATTGAAAACCGGTGACCCTGGAAACCGCGCGTTCTTTTCAAACAAACGCAGCGGCTGTCGATCCTGCCG
Organism: Verrucomicrobiota bacterium; assembly: GCA_046734045.1. GTDB lineage: Bacteria > Verrucomicrobiota > Verrucomicrobiia > Chthoniobacterales > UBA10450 > Udaeobacter. Next base: position 39,823 of record JBKPQL010000029.1, on the reverse strand, counting down.
GAAAGCAGCGAGGAAACGCGCGTTCTGTTTTCGAGCGAAACGGATCACGCGCAATTTCGTGACCATAATTGACCAACTGAAAATCGAGGCGACGGCCAGAAGAGAGAGAACCAGCTTCCCCGCGATCGTCGCGTGGTCGAACGCAAAAAGGAGACCACCGCCGGCCGCTACAATTTCCGGAACGAGCATTCCCGCTTCACCTGTGCAAATTAATAGCGCCGTTTCAAAGAAACGCCACTTGTCATTTCGGCGGCGTCCCTACCCCGCACTTATCGAGATTCTCCTCGGAAACGTAGGGCGCATTTTCGCGAGAACAACGAATGCGGCCCCAATGATGATCAAAAAGAACGAAAAGAACTGGCCGCGCGTAAAAGGACCTATCAACTCTGCGTCGGGTTCGCGAAAGTATTCGACCACGATCCGAAAAATCGCGTAGCAGATGAAAAACAGCCCAGTCAAAACCCCGTTTGGCTGGCGCGTGCGCGTCCGCACAAACCACAAAATCGCAAACAAAACGATTCCTTCGAAAAACGCCTCGTAAAGCTGCGATGGATGGCGCGGCGACAGAATGGAGCGCAACGCGTTCGTGACTTGTGGCTGATTGCGCACCGCGGCGATGATTGCGTCGGGCGTGGTGAGCGCCGGATTGATTCGCGCGCATGCAGCCAACGCGTGCTCGGCTTCCTGCGGGTGATCGAGCAGTTCTTTTGGGAATTGCATCGCCCACGGAAGATTTGTGATGCGCCCGTAAAGTTCGCCGTTGATGAAATTGGCGCAGCGTCCAAAGAACAACCCAATCGGTGCAGTAACGACCAGATTATCACCGAGGTTTGTCCACGAGATTTTGTGCCGGTGCGCATAGTAAAAAGTAAAAGCCAACAAGCCGAACATCCCGCCGTGGCTTGACATGCCGCCTTCCCAGACGCGGAGGATCGAAAACGGCTCGCGCAGCATCTCTGGTTTGTAGAAGAAAACGTAACCGAGACGCCCGCCAATGATCACGCCAAAGAGCGCGCACCCGGTGATAAAATCGCCTACTCGTTGCGGCGCTAGATCGGCGTACCCGCGTTTAGCCAGCCAGAGGAAGAGCGAATAGCTGGAGACAAATGCCAGCACATAAGCCAGACCGTACCACCGCGGACCGACGTTGTCATAGATCTTAAAAATGATCGGATTTAGGTTGTGAAGGTAGTACGTAAGCATTTGGGAATTCCTAGACGCGTTTGCGGTAGGGAACCAGAACATCGGTCAGCATCGGGTAATGCCGGCGATTCAGGGTGACCAGCTGTAAGCGGTGCAAAATGCTCGTTGCTGCAATGAGCGCATCCGCGGCTCCTACGTTGTGGCTGCGAAAAAACTGACGCCGCAGCCTGCCAGCTTCGCGTGCGATGCTTTCATCCACGCTGACGAGCTGCACGCTGCTGAACAGCTCGTTCATGGCCGCCTCCTCTTCGTCATTTCGCGCTTCGGAAATAAGCTCAGTCACGCTCACGACGGAAACAGTGGCAGCATCCAGCGATCTGAAATAGTTTCTCGCAGCAGATACGCCGCGGAGATAATCGATCAGCACATCGCTGTCGATCAGCACCATTATCGTTCCCGTCCGCGCCAGGCCCGTCGCATCGCACGAATATCGGGAATATCAGAGCGATGCTTCCAAATACCAAATGCGCGCTCACGCAACTCCTGAAGATGTCGGCGCCGCGAACGGGAGATGAATTCGTCCACCGCCTGACGGATCAATTCGCTCTGCGCTTTTCTTCTCTTCGAAGCCAGCGAACGGAGTGCGCGTTGTTCCACTTCAGTCAGATAGATCTGGGTCCGGACCATGATGTATAAACGTAATGTATGTTAGCAGTCGGTCAATTCTTATGCCTGTAGTGTCTTTTGCAGAAATGGCGCGGTGCGGCTGACTCGATTCTTTGCAACTTGCTCCGGCGTGCCGGCCGCAACAACTTTGCCGCCAGCCTCACCTGCTTCAGGGCCCAGATCGACAATATAATCTGCTTCAGCGATCACACTGAGGTTGTGTTCGATCACAATCACGGTATTCCCTTCGTCCACCAACCGGTGCAGCACGTTGAGAAGCAGTTTAATATCGGCCATGTGCAGGCCAATCGTGGGTTCCTCGAGCAGATACAATGTCGATCCCGGCTTGCGCATTTTTCGAATCCGCTCGTCCGTTGCGCGGCTGACTCCGCGTTTCAGTTGCGTCACGAGCTTGAGCCGCTGCGCTTCACCACCGCTTAAGGTCGGACTCGGCTGGCCCAGCTTGAGATAGCCAAGTCCGGTATCGACTAATAGCGAGAGCGGGCGGGCGATTTTCGGATGCGCAGAGAAAAATTGCGACGCTTCCTCAACGGTCATCTCCATCACGTCGCCGATGGATTTTTCGTTATAGAGGACTTGCAGAGTTTGCGGATTGTAACGTCGGCCGCGACAATCTTCGCACGGTACGTAGCTGCTGGGCAGAAAGTTCATCTCGAGCTTGATAACGCCCTGCCCTTTGCACGTCTCACAACGACCGCCTTCGGCGTTAAATGAGAATCGGCTTGCCGAATACCCGCGAACGCGCGATACCGGCAGTTGCGCGTAAAGATTCCGAATCTCGTCGAACACTTTCACGTACGTGCCCGGCGTCGAGCGCGACGTTTTGCCGATCGGCGACTGATCGACTTCATAAACGGCTTCGATCTCCTGGGTGCCGCTAACAAGTTTGAAGAGATCGCCACTGCCAGCGTGTTTCTTTTCTTTCAACTGCTCGTGGGCCGCGGGCCAAATCACATCGTGCATCAAGGTCGATTTGCCGCTGCCGGAAATTCCGGTGATCACCGAAAGGCGGCCGACCGGGAAACGGACGTCGATGTTCTTTAAATTGTTCGCATGCGCATCTCTGACTTCGATCCAGTTTTCGACATCGCCCAGCAATCGGCGCGATCCGCGGATGGGATGTCGCAGGGGCGCTTTTAAGCAGTGGGCAGTTTCGGAATTTGGATTGCGTTCGATGTCGCGCAGCGTTCCTATCGCCACCACCTCCCCGCCGTGGATTCCAGCGCGCGGCCCGAGATCAACAATGTGATCCGCGTGCCGCATTGTTTGTTCGTCGTGCTCGACCACCACGAGCGAATTGCCTTTGTTCCGCAGCGCGGTGAGCGTTTCGAGCAAGCGCAAGTTATCACGCGGATGCAAACCGATGGTCGGTTCATCCAGCACGTAAAGGACGCCGCGCAAATTCGAGCCAAGCTGCGCGGCTAACCGGATCCGCTGCGACTCACCGCCACTCAATGTTTTCGCCGAGCGCCCGAGCGCGAGATAACCGAGTCCGACTTTTTCCATAAAACGCAATCGCTGTTGAATTTCGGGAATGAGACCGGCAGCGATCGTTTGATGCGCGCCTTTGAATTTCAACCTGTCGATCGTGCGCGCTGCCTCGCTGGCTGAAAGGTTTGCGAACTGATCGATGGTGTAACCTCGCACACGCACATGACGCGCCACCGGATTCAATCGCGAGCCGTGACAACTTGGGCATTCGCGCGCTTCGTCTTCCTCGATCCACTCCGATTCGCGCTCTGCGGCCAGCTCGTTTTCAAGAATCGACTCACCGTCCCGGCTTGCAGCGGTTTGAAAATCTTGGTCCCAAATTTCGCCGAACCCGCCGCATTCTTCGCATGCACCGTGGGGCGAATTGAATGAAAACAATCGCGGATCGAGTTCCTCAAAAGCGCGGCCACAGTTTGGGCAGCTCATCTCCGTACTGACGACGGTGAGCCGATTTTTGGAATCGAGCAGACGCGCCGTCCCGCGCCCGATCTCGAGTGCCCGTCTCGCAACGTCGCTCGCGTTCCCGACTCGCTTCCGGTCGATGACACCCACGACCACATCGATGGTGTGCTCCTTGAAACGTTCCAGTTTCCGAAAATGCGAGACCGGCACTAATCGTCCATCGACATAGAGCATATCGAATCCCTGGCGTGCCGCCCAGCGCGCCACATCAGTATGAAAACCTTTGCGCGCTTTCACCAGCGGCGCGAGAACCTTCAGCGGTCTGCGCTTCGCAGCCGCCTCGACGTGTTTCACGATCGACGCCACGCTCTGTTTTGCGACCGGTAAATCGCAATCGGGACAAAATTGCGTTCCGGTTTTCGCGAATAGCAACCGAAGGAAATGATAAACTTCTGTCACGGTCGCAACGGTGGATTTGCCTCCACCACGCGTGACCCGTTGCTCGATTGCCACACTGGGCGGCAACCCGCTCACGAGAGCCACGTCGGGTTTTTCAAGTTGCTCGACGAATTGCCGCGCATACGGCGACATGCTGTCAAGAAAGCGGCGTTGCCCCTCTGCAAACAAAATGTCGAAAGCGAGGGTCGATTTGCCGGAGCCGCTCAAACCCGTGATTACTACCAGCTGCTCCCGCGGAATTTTGACATCGATATTTTTGAGATTGTGCTCGCGTGCACCGTGAACGTGTATGGCGCCTTTTGTTCCGGGGAGCGCGGGCGCCTCGCCCGGTCCGTTCGCCGCCCCGGCGAATGGCTTTTCTGCCGCGCGTAATGCGAATTCCGGATCGTGATGCCTGTAGCGTGCCGCTTGGGTCCGAGGCGAGGCGCCCGCGCTCCCCAACATGCCCCGGAGAAATTTCCCTGTATGTGAATGTTCAACGCGCACGATCTGTTCGGGCGTCCCGGTGGCAACGACTTCGCCACCAGCCTCACCAGCTTCCGGGCCGAGGTCAATGATCCAATCGGCGCATTTAATGACTTCCAGATTGTGCTCGACCACCACGATGGAATGCCCGCAATCGACCAGCCGCTGAAACAATTGCAGCAGCATCGCCACATCATCGAAATGCAGTCCCGTGGTCGGCTCATCGAAAATGAACAAATTTCCAATTGCTTTCCCATTTCGGCGTTGAGAGTTGGACGTTGAACGTTGGGCGTCTTTCGTCTCAGCCAGGTGCCCAACCAATTTCAGCCGCTGCGATTCGCCACCAGAAAGAGTGTTAAGCGGTTGACCGAGCCGCAAATAACCGAGCCCAACTTCTTCCAGCACTTTGAGTCCGGCAGAAATTTGTGCCCCGCGTTCCTCGCCGATCTGGGTAAAAAACTGAATTCCCTCGCTGATCGTCAACTCGAGAACGTCGTGAATCGATCTGCGATGCAGGCGCACTTTTAGAACATGCGACTGAAATCGTTTTCCCTCGCACTCTGCACAACGCACAAAAAGGTCACTCAAGAATTGCATCTCGACCTTTTCGTAGCCTGTCCCTGAGCAGCGTTCGCAACGGCCGCTGCCGGAGTTAAACGAAAACGCGCCTGCGGTCAGTCCCTGTGCCATCGCTTCCGGTTGCGCGGCGAACAATTCCCGGACGCGATCAAACAAACCAAGGTAAAGAATCGGTGTTGAACGCGGCGTGCGCGCCAGCGGAGCCTGGTCAACCATCACCACATCACTAATTCGGTGTGTACCAACGACCGTTTTGCATGCGCCCGGCTCCTGATCGGTGGATTGACCTTTTGCGTGCAAGAGATTCCGGTAAAGCACATCGTGAATCAGCGTGGATTTGCCGGAACCGGAAACGCCCGTAACGGACGCGAAGACACCAAGTGGCAGATCGACGTCGATGTTTTTAAGATTATGCTGCCGCGCGCCGACGATCTTGATCGATGAAGTCCATGTCCGCCGCGAGTTCGGAATCGCGATTGATTTGTGGCCGCTGAGATAGTCGTGCGTGAGAGATTGGGGAGCGCCGGCTCCTCGCCGGCTACCGCCAGTCCGGCTCGGACTTTCGGCGCCGCCGCCGAAAAGCCACCCATTGTCCCGCGAGGCGCGTGACGCAGCGAGCGAGGCGCCCGCGCTCCCCAAGAAATTTTCGAACGGCCCGCTCCAGACCAGCTCGCCGCCGTGTTCGCCGCGGCCCGGCCCGAGATCGATCAAATTATCCGCTGTGCGGATGATTTGCTCCTCGTGCTCGACTACCAGCAGCGTATTGCCGTTGTCGCGCAAATTGTGCATTACGCGTACCAGCTGGCCGACATCGCGCGGGTGCAATCCGATGCTCGGTTCGTCCATGACAAAGAGCGTGTTCACCAGCGATGCGCCAAGGCAAGTCGTCAGATTGACGCGCTGGACTTCCCCGCCACTTAGTGTGCGCGTCGAACGATCGAGCGTAAGATAACCAACGCCGACTTCGCAAAGATAGTTGAGGCGCACCCAGATTTCGTCGCGCAACATTCGCGCCGTCGAATCGTTTGGCGAAATTTCGATGGCGCGAAGAAAATCGCGTACGTCAGAAATCGAAAACGCCTGAAACTCGGGGAGGGTGACATTAATTGCGGATTGGGGATTGCGGATTGCGGAAATTTTGTAGTTCAGCGCTTCGGGCTGGTATCGTCCGCCTTTACATTTGGGACAGGTGACGTAAGCGCGATAGCGACTGAGCAAAACGCGCACATGCATCTTGTAAGTCTTGCTCTCAAGCCAACGAAAAAACCCGCGGACACCGTACCACCGATCATGCTCGTAGTCTTCTTCAGTGTAATCGCCTGAGCGCTTTTCGCCTTCGATTACGAAATCCTGGTCGGCCTTTGGCAATTCCTCGAAAGACACATTGATGTCGATGTCTTCGCGTGCGCAGGCACGAAGCAAATCTTTCTGTGATTCGCCAAACTCTGCGCCGCGAAAAACGCGCACCACTCCTTGTTTGATGCTCAGACTGCGGTTTGGAATCGCTTTGTTCAGGTCAATCGCGATGGTGCGCCCGAAGCCGCGGCACTCTGGGCATGCGCCCAGCGGATTGTTGAAACTAAAAAGACCCGGTGTCGGCGGTCGAATATCCAAATCGCACCAGGCGCAATGCCAGCCGGTGGAAAAAGGAATTGCGGATTGTTGATTGCGGATTTCGGAAAGATTTTCAGCGTCGGTCTGGAGTCTCTCCCTTTCCGCATTCTGCAATCCCAGATCCGCAATCGGAATTACGTTCACCTTGCCTTTCCCAAAACGCAGCGCGGTTTCAATTGCTTCGATCAGTCGCGTGCGATTTTCTTCGGTGATCGCGATGCGATCCTGAATCACCTGCACACGCGCGCCGAGTCGCCTGATCTTCCGTTCGGAATCGACGCGCACGATTTGGTTGTCGATCCAAACGCGCAGGTAACCCTGCTGCTGGAGAAAATCGAAAAATTTCCGCGGTTCGGTTTTCGATGGAACTACGACCCAAAAGGTGATGAGGACCGTTGTGCCGTCATTCCGACCGGATCCCGCAGGCACGGGAGAAGTTGAGGAATCCCGCAGCGGGATTTCTCGACTTCGCTCGAAATGGCAGAACACTCGCTCCGCGATCGAGTTCGCTGTCTCCGGCCGAATTTCGCGGTCGCAGCTTGGACAAAAGGCTTTCGCAACGCGCGGCCAGAGAAGCTTTAAATAATCGTTGATCTCTGTCATCGTGCCGACAGTGGAGCGCGAGGTCTTGACGGGGTTGGATTGCTCGATGGCAATCGCAGGCGGGATGCCGCGGATGTCGTCTACGCGCGGTTTGTCCATGCGGTCGAGGAACTGCCGCATGTAAGGACTGAACGTTTCGACGTAGCGGCGTTGACCCTCGGCATAAATCGTTTCAAACGCGAGCGACGATTTGCCGCTGCCGCTGGGGCCTGTGACCACCGTCAACTTTCCCAGCGGAAGATCGACGTCGATTCCTTTGAGATTGTTTTGCCGCGCCCCGCGAATTTCGACCCAATCATTCGTCGCCGGCGCAATAACACGCTCTTTTTTCCCGATCTTCGAACCCACTGGAAATATTCGCTGCGAGTCAAGCGGTTCGCAAATTTCTGCGTCACAAAATTCGCGTTATCCCGAACGAAGTGAGGGACCTCGCCTCCGAAGTTTGCGCTACAATGGGTGGCAAGCGTGACTTATCACCGCGTCAGAGTTCCCTCGCTCCGCTCGGAATGACAGAGCTTTATTCCTTAAACCGTGCGGCGAGCTGCTCGCGTTGTTTCTGCAGTTCCTGTGGCACGACGCCTCCTAACGAATCGAAAAACTTTTTGTGTGCCGCGATCTCCTTTTGCCATTCTTCATGATCGATCCCGAGTAACTCGGCAACGCCTTTGTGATCGACATCCAGTGCGGCGAGATCGAGATCATGCGGGCTGGGCAACCAGCCAACGGGCGATTTGAGCGCGCCGCCGCTTCCTTCGCAGCGATCGATGATCCATTTCAGCACTCGCATGTTTTCACCGAATCCGGGCCACAAGAATTTTCTGTCTGCGCCTTTCCGAAACCAGTTAACGCTAAAAATGCGCGGTGGATTCGTCAGCCGTTCTCCAATGTCGAGCCAGTGCTGGAAATAATCGCCGACGTTATAGCCGCAGAATGGCAGCATCGCCATGGGATCGCGTCGCACCTGGCCAACAGCGCCGGCGGCGGCGGCGGTTGTTTCTGAAGCCATCGTGGCGCCGAGGTAAACACCGTGAGCCCAATCGAACGCCTGATAAACGAGCGGCGCCGTGTCGCTGCGGCGTCCGCCGAAAATGATGGCGCTGATCGGCACGCCTTCGCCTTTCTCGACGTCAGGATCGAGCGCCGGATTGTTGCGCATCGGCGTGGTGAACCGGCTGTTCGGATGAGCAGCTTTCGCTTTGGAGTCAGCTCTCCAGTCGTTCCCGCGCCAATCAATGGCGTGCGGAGGCGGAGCACCGTCTTTGCCTTCCCACCACACATCGCCGTCATCAGTAAGCGCGACGTTGGTGTAAAGCGTGTCGTGCGCGATCGATTTCATTGCATTCGGATTGGATTTGTAACTCGTACCAGGCACGACACCGAAATATCCGTTCTCCGGATTGATCGCGTACAACCGCCCATCGCGGATCTGCATCCAGGCGATGTCATCGCCGACAGTCGTCACTTTCCAGCCGGCGAAATGTTTTGGCGGAATCAGCATGGCGAAATTTGTTTTGCCGCATGCACTGGGAAACGCTGCCGCCACGTAATGTTTTCTTCCCGCGGGCGATTCAACGCCGAGAATCAACATGTGTTCCGCGAGCCAGCCTTGTTTGCACGCAAGGTACGAACCGATGCGCAAGGCGAGACATTTTTTGCTCAACAAGACGTTCCCGCCATAACCCGAGCCTACAGAAATGATCGCATTGTCCTGCGGAAAATGACAGATGAAACGGCGTTCGGGATTAATGTTCAGCAACGAATGCACGCCGCGGTTCCATTCCGCATTTGGATCGTTACCGAGCCGTTTGACTGCCACTTCGCCCATGCGCGTCATGATTCGCATGTTGAGCACGACATATTTTGAATCGGTAATCTCGAAGCCGACTTTGGTGAGCGCCGAATCGGACGGGCCCATGATGTAGGGAATGACGAACATGGTGCGCCCGCGCATCGCGCCTTTCAAAAGGCCGCGAAGTTTCGTGTACGTTTCTCCCGGGTCAGACCAATTATTGGTTGGACCGGCTTCCTCCTTCGTCGGCGTGCAGACAAACGTGAATTGCTCGACTCGTGCCACGTCATTTGGATCGGAGCGATGTAAATACGAGTGCGGAACTTTTTCCTGGTTCAGTTTGATCAGAACATTTTGTTTGAGCGATTCAGAGATCAGGAACTCGTTTTCCCGCTCCGAGCCATCGCACCAGAAAATATTTTCCGGTTCTGTGAGGGTGGCGACGTCGTGCACCCACTCAAGCACGGCTTGATTGGCCGGCTTTGTATCACCGATCCCATTTGGTGGGAATATGGCGGGCGCGATATTTTTCATGAAACGAAGATGTCCATTTTAACCATGAATCCGCCTTCGTCGAGGCTACGGCGTGACAGGTGGACACGAATAAACCCGAATGTCTGGCGAATGAAACGGCGGATCACGCGGATGGCGGATCGAAGAGAAATTCAGACAACAGTGAAGCCAGGGTCGAGCGAATCATGTTCGTCGAAGAAAAAGAATTCAGGAAAATAAAATCATTTGGATTAATTCGAGTGATTCATGGGCAGATATCCTTTCCTCTTTTATTAGTGTCCATTGGTGTTTATTCGTGGTGTGACCCGTCGTTTCACTTGCGCAAGCACAGTGCGCGGCATTAATTGAAAGCATGTTCGGGGTCACCACCTCCGATGATTATCGGCCCGTCGCGTGGATGGGACGATATCCCGTCGATGTGACTACGATGCTGGTAGGCGCACATATAATCTGCGCAGTCCTCGCGTGCATCTTTACAGCGATTTCCAGCCTGAGTGGCGCGCTCAATTACTTCATCTTCGACAGTGCGCAAATTTGGAGCGGGCAGCTGTGGCGACTGGGCACCTACGCCTTTGTGCATTCGCCATCGACACTTCTCTGGTTCGCTATTGAGATGTACCTCTTGTTTGTATTCGGGCGAGAAGTGGAACGCTTTATCGGACGGCGAGCCTATATTGCTCTCTATCTGATTTTGCTGATTACGCCTGTGGCGCTGCTCAGTATGTGGGGTCTTTGGCAACATTCCGCCCTCGCAGGTTCGCCGGCATTACACTTCGGAGTTTTTGTCGCCTTCGCCACCATCTATCCGCGAGTGGAGTTGTTTCTCCGGATCATGGCCAAATGGGTTGTACTGATTCTCGCTGCCGTTTACACATTTCAACTGCTTGCCTACCACGCATGGACCGATCTGGTCGTTGTCTGGACGAGTATCAGCGCCGCGTTCCTTTTCATTGAATTTCGCGGCGCGGGCCCGGAACTCGCATGGTGGAACACATTGAAAGAACGCCTCGGTCCCAAGCCCAAGTACCACGTCCTCCCGAAAATCCGGCCGCGATCCGCCAGCGGCCGGACAGAGCCGGATGATGTATATGCCTCGATCGATCCGATTCTCGATAAAATCTCTAAGTTCGGGATTGGAAGCTTGACGCCGAGCGAGCGCCGCCAGCTCAACCGCGAACGCGAGCGTCTCCTGAAAAAATCGCAGTGATTCTCTCGGGCAACCGCGCCGCCCTGGTTCTTCCCTCGAAATGCAGGCGACACGCCTGCCTCTATCCCCCTTCGTTTCAGGCGAGATGAGATTCGATGGCCTCGCACAAAACGCGGAGCAGAAGCTGGTGCGCTTCTTGAATCCGCGCAGTTGAATCGCTGCGCACCAGAAGATCGATATCGGCCATACCAATGATTGATCCGCCGTCGCAGCCAAGAAATGCGATGGTTTTGAGCTTTCGCGCTTTCGCTTCTTCCAAGGCACGCGCCACGTTCTTAGACTTGCCGGAAGTAGTCAGGCAAATGAGAACATCGCCCGCTGCCCGAATGCCGTCACTTGGCGCGCAAAGATTTCGTCAAACCCGTAATCGTTGTCCGCCGCGGTGAGCAGTCCGCCATCGCTCGCTAGACAAATCGCCGGGTACGAAGTGATCCTTGAAACTGGGCGCCAAGCCGACGCCGATCTCATGCTTATGTCCACCGACGGTCGGAGCGGCTTCCTTGATGCATTGCGAGGCAGCCACAGCGAGCGTATCCTGCGACACGCACCATGTCCGCTACTCGCGATTCCAGAGTCGTCTCATACGGCCATGCTCATGAGCTAACAATTATTGATCGAGCTTTACTTGAGCGGACCTGGAACGAGACGATCCTGCACGGTGAAGCCGCGGTGTCAGCGCATTTTGCCGCCGTAGATCGCATCCTCACCCAGCTCTTCCTCGATGCGTAGAAGCTGATTGTACTTGGCGACCCGGTCCGTACGGCTGAGCGAACCGGTCTTGATCTGCCCCGCATTTGTGGCCACGGCGATGTCTGCGATCGTCGTGTCTTCGGTCTCGCCCGAGCGATGACTGATGATCGCGGTGTACTTGTTTTCCCTTGCGAGTGCGATGGCGTCGAGCGTTTCTGTGAGCGTTCCGATCTGGTTCACTTTCACCAGAATGGAGTTCGCGACGCCGCGCTCGATGGCTTTACGGAGAAACTTAACGTTGGTTACCAGGAGGTCGTCGCCGACGAGCTGTGTGGTCGCGCCCATGGCGTCGGTAAGTTTTTTCCAGCCGTCCCAATCATTCTCCGCGCAGCCGTCTTCGATCGAGATGATGGGGAATTTCGTTGCCAGGTCCTGGTAGTAGGAAATTAACTGCTCGACATTGCGTTTCGAACCGTCGGATTTCTTGAACACGTATTGCTTTTCGGCCGCGTCGTAAAACTCAGACGCGGCGACATCGAGCGCGATGAAGATTTCTTCACCCAGCTTGTAACCCGCTTTCTCCGTGGCCTTGACGATGGTGGCCAGCGCGTCGTCAGCGCTCTTGAAGCTCGGCGCGAAACCGCCTTCGTCGCCCACGCCCGTCGAGAGGCGGCGATCTTTCAGCACGCCTTTTAGATTTTGGAAAATCTCGCAACCCGCGCGCAAAGCTTCGGAGAACGTAGGCAGGCCTCTGGGCATGATCATGAATTCTTGAAAATCGACCGGCGCATCTGAGTGCGCGCCACCATTGACGATGTTCATCATTGGTACGGGGAGCACCTTGGCGTCTGGCCCCCCGAGGTATTTGAAAAGCGGGAGCCCGAGCTGGTTGGCCGCAGCGTGTGCGGTTGCGAGCGAGACTGCCAGAATCGCATTCGCGCCGAGCTTGGCTTTGTTAGGCGTGCCGTCGAGCGCGATCATTGCTTTGTCCAAGCGGATTTGATCGAGGGCGTCCATGCCAGCTACTTCTTTCGCGATGATTTCGTTCACATTCGCCACAGCTTTAGTGACACCGCAGCCGAGGAAGCGTTCTTTCACGCCATCGCGTAGCTCCCACGCCTCGTGCTCTCCCGTACTCGCGCCGCTCGGAACAATGGCGCTGCCGGTACCGCCGCCGGCGAGGATGATTGCGGCCTCAACTGTTGGGTTGCCGCGGGAATCTATCACTTGGCGGCCGTGGACTCGGACTATCTTCGTGACAGACATAATAGGCGTTTTTCTTTTGAAGTGGCAGCGAGCAGCGGCAATGTGCGGCCCCTCACCTACCATACTACAAATAATTTCCTAGCGAGTGCGCCCTACACGCCGATCGGCAGGATTACAGCAGTTCCGCAGCATAGTCTTTCGGAAGAACATTTGCAGCCGTCCGGTCCAGACGCGCAAATCACTTCAGCGGGCCTGGCGCAAGCCGATCGTGCACCGTGAAACCGCGCGCTTCCAATTCCCGTCGCAATCGCGGTGAAACTTGCTCGGAAAGCGCGACAAAAACATTTCGACCACTGATTGACTTCAGATTGAGAACAAACGCGGTCTGCGCCGATGGTGAGCACGCGGTGTTGTCGAGGAATCGTTCCGTTTCGTTTGCGCCTGCACTCAGGGCAAGAAGCGTTTTGCGATCAATGATTTTTAAATCGGTAGGAGACTTTTCCCGTAGCATGTCATCAAACGCGCTGGTGACATTCGTAACGGTGAGTGCAGCGCCTGCGCCGCCGCCGATCGGCAGCGTTGCGAGAGAAAATGTGGCACCACCCGCGAAGGACGCCCACGCAACTCCATCCAGCTCATGTTGCAGCACCGTGTTCGTGCTGTAAGGATCGATGCCGAGCTAGATCGCCAGCTTCCGTTTGGTGTCGGAGAAACCGATCAACTGCTGCCCGTTGCTTCCTTCGGCGCTAGTGGACTCGTTTTCTTGCGGATGTTTTTGACGCTTTCTCCGGCGCGACTCACGAATTTCATGATGCCTTTCGGCACATTCGAAATGGTGTTGACCGGACCATTAGCGATGTTCTTAACTGAGGTGACCGGACTCTTTGCAGCTGCGACCAGCGCATTCTTGTACCCATCGGTACGCGAAACGTCTTTTAGCTGCGCAATTGCATTGATCTCGTTGATTCGACGAAGGAGCATTTCATTGCCACTCGCTTCAAACACGCCGAAGTCGGAATCAATCGTGAACTGGTTTGCATCAAAGTACGTAGGAACAGGTTCGCGCAGCTTGTGATGAGGGCCTGCGAGAAATTCCAAGGGCGTCCACGTTACACCGGCGATCTCGATATTCTGATTCGAGCCAGGCCGGAAAATGCGGCGAAGCTTGTCGGTTTGTTGCATGAATTCGGCTTCGCGCACTCTGGATTGCGAGAATCGGATTTCACTACGCCTAATCAAGTCATCCAGCTTGAACGTGCACCGAACAGAATTGATCTACTAACGAGCATCACCGGCGTATCTAGCGATGAGGCTTTTGACACGAAGGTTACGGCAGAGTTGGATGGCATTCCTGTCTTCATCCTCGGTAAAGACGCCTTAATCCGAAACAAGCGAGCAGTCGGCCGACAGCAGGATTTGGCCAACGTCGATACTTTGGAAGGCTGACACGCTACCGACTTGGAAACTACTTCTCGTCGGCTGATCCTCGACCAAACCAGCGTCGCTTTCTCGGCTTCGGTTCTTCCGTCGGTGGAGCGGCTGGCTTCTCTTCTTTTGCCGTCGGCTCTTTCTGTTTCGGCTCTTCCCGTTTGGATTCCTCGCGTTCAGGAGCCTTTTGCTGCAGCTTTGGCTCCGCCTCTTCGCGCTTCGCCTTCTTCTCCTTGAGGGGCGCTTGCTCTACAACCCGCTCCACATCCACCCACTCGATGAAAGCCATGAGAGCCGAGTCGCTTTTGCGCTGGCCCAATCTGATAATGCGCGTGTAACCACCGCTACGCTGCGCCGATCTCTGCGCTACGTCGTCGAACAATTTCTTCACCGCATTCTTCTGCCGGAGCACCGCCAGGGCAGTCCGGCGTGCGTGAATCGATCCATTCTTGCCGAGTGTGATCATTCGTTCGGCGATCGGGCGAACCGCCTTCGCTTTGGCCAGGGTTGTCCTAATCCGCTGATGCTCGATCAAGGAACAAACCTGATTCGCCAGCAGCGCCCTGCGATGCTCAGCGGTGCGGCCCAGCTTAAGCGTCTTTTTTTGATGCCTCATGCACGGAGAGTTGTTAACCTGATTGAGAAGAGTTTACTTCGCAACGGGAGCGTCGTTCCCGGTCGCGCCATCAACGCCTGCCGGCAGATCGATCAAGCCGGGCTCGAACTTCATGCCCAGACTCAATCCCAGCTGTTGCAGTTTGTCTTTGATTTCGTTGAGCGATTTCTTGCCGAAATTGCGATACTTAAGCATTTCGGCCTCGGATTTTTGGGCAAGCTGACCGACGGTGGTGATATTCGCGTTGTTCAAGCAATTCGCCGCGCGCACGCTGAGCTCAATTTCATTCACGCTCATGTTGAGCAGTTTCTTGAGCTTCAGATTCTCCTCGCTTATCCCAGCCGGTGTCTGGTCGAACTCGATCACTTCCTCATTGAAGTTCACGAATACGTCGAGATGATGCCGCAAAATCGCAGAGGCTTGGAGCAACGCCTCATCGGGGGACAATCGTCCATCGGTCCAGATCTCCAAAATGAGTTTGTCATAATCGGTGCGCTGACCGACCCGCGTGTTTTCCACCGCGTACTTGACGCGCGTGACCGGCGAAAAGATGGAATCGATCGGGATCAAACCGATCGGCTGATCAGGGCGCTTGTTTTCCTCGCCGGTGGCAAAACCGCGGCCCACGCGCACCTCGAGCTCAGCATCAAATTTATGTTTCTTATCGAGCGTGCAGATGACCTGTTTCGGGTTCAGCACTTCAAAACCCTGAATGGCCTGGATGTCGCCGGCGGTCACTTCGCCTTCCTTGTTTACGGTGAGGGAAAGTTTCTTCGGCTCATGATCCTGGCCGTCCATTTTGAATTTCACTTTCTTGAGGTTCAGCACGATATCGGTCACGTCCTCCACCACGCCGGGAAGGGTTGCGAACTCGTGTTGCGCGCCTGTGATTTTTGCTGCGGTGATGGCCGCGCCCTCCAATGAGGAAAGCAGGACGCGCCGGAGCGAATTCCCTATGGTGTGACCGTAGCCCGCCTCAAAGGGCTCGGCGGTGAATTTTGCGTAGGTATCTGTAGCTGTGCCCTCGTCTTTTGCGAGAGTCTTCGGCATTTCAAAACGACCGTAACGGATTGGCATAAACTAATTGCGGATTTCGGATCGCGGATTGCGGACAGACTTTTCTTTCCGGTTTCCGGTTTCTACTTTCCGGTATCTCCTAGTCGCCGGGTTCCCCCTGGCGAGTACGACCTCACATCCAGCGATGGAGACCCAGGGACCAACGGCGTAATTTCAAAAACTCGCTGCGGAACGCGAAATAAAGACCAGATCGACCATTTTGCAAGTGGAACATGGCCCGCCAGGCTCTGCGGTTAGCCCAAAACTTTCGGTGGGGCCATGGTACAAGCAAAAAAATGTTCGCTTTTACGCTGCCAATATTTGTCTAATTCGTCGTTATATGCCATGACGTCTCGGGTTAATCGTTTTAGCGCGATTTTTTCGGCACTGTTTGTAAGCGCGCTCGCAGCTCGTGCCGACCTCTCACTTGTCGTCCGTGACTTCCAATTCACAATCACGCCACGCGAGCGACAGGCATTCATTCGCTTTGCGGGAAGTGAGGTATTACTGCCTGTTCACGGTTCTAATTATCACTTCGTCCCGGACGCTACGCGACGGATAGCTGCTGTTTCATATCACGTCGTCAGCAACTACGATAGCGTAGCGATCGCAGCAGAGGTAGATGGCTGCTTGTTATTGCTGCCGGATATCTGGCCCGAAATCTGCACGCAAGCCCACGAACAGGGGATCGTGCCTTCGAAGAATTTCAGCCATGAATATATTCGAGCAGTAGAGATGAAGGGTGATTCTCTGCGTTGCACGTACTCGGCACACGGTCTGGAAGGAGAATTCAGGTGCAAGTTCGTCGTCGACATTGCGGCTTCGCGAGACGGCATCTCACTGCAAATCCGTAAAGACACTTAACCAAGCGATGCAGCTAACCGCTGGTCATCACGAAGATTTGTCGCGGTCTCATAAAACTTGTCGGCCCGGCCGTGACGACCGCTTCAAGTAAGCTAGCGCCCCCCGCGATTTTTGGTCTGATTTTAGGATAATCGCGCTATTTTTGCATCGAGATGCGTCGGACAGATCATTCCCGATTTCGCAAGAGCCACGATTTTGTTCCCGATTTCTCTCACGCGGAGCAGCGCACCCGCATCGTGATCGGGATTACGGCCGCAATGATGATCGTCGAGATCACCGTCGGTCTGATGTCGCATTCGATGGCGTTGCTGGCCGACGGCTGGCACATGAGCACACATGTTCTTGCGTTTCTGATAACGGCGGTGGCTTATTACTTTGCGCGCAGGCATGCCGTCAATGTGCGCTTCAGTTTCGGCACCGGAAAAATCGGTGTGCTAGGCGGGTTCACCAGTGCCGTAGTGCTCTCGATCGTGGCGTTCTTGATGGCCGCCGAATCGGTGCGCCGGCTGTTTGTTCCGCTGACAATTCATTTTAACGAGGCGATTGGCATCGCTTGCGTCGGGTTGCTGGTAAATCTGGGTTGCGCGCTGCTGCTGGCCGATCGTCATCACGAAACCGACGGAAGCGCTCATCATCATGATTTGAATCTGCGCGCGGCTTATCTGCATGTGCTGGCCGATGCGTTTACGTCTGTGTTGGCGATTACGGCGTTAACCGGTGGCAAGTTCCTGGACTGGGCTTGGCTCGATCCGGTTGTCGGAATTATTGGCAGCGGGGTCGTTTTTTCCTGGGCTTACACACTGTTGCGAGATACCGGCGGCATTTTGCTTGATCGCACGCCGGCCTCTTCAGACTTGCCCGATCAAATTCGCCGGGCTGTGGAGCGCGACGGCGATTCGATTGTGACCGACCTCCACGTTTGGCAGGTCGGAATCGGAAAATTTGCAGCGATGATTTCAGTTGTCGCGCATGAGCCAAAGACGCCAGATTCCTATCGCGAACTACTCCGCGGACACGACGAACTGGTTCATGTCACCATCGAGACGCAGCACTGTCGCGAAGACCACGAATCAATCGCGAATCCTTGAATGGCCAACACACTCTGGCAGGTCGTCGCGGCTTATCTTTTCGCCCTTGCCGGTGGTTTGATCAGCACATCACTGCACCTCGCGCACAAGCCGCTTTGCGCACTGATCAGTTTGGCAGCCGGAACGCTCCTGGGCGTAACGCTATTCGCGATTTTGCCTGAAAGTTTGGGTGCCTGTCCGTGGTGGGCGGTTGTTCTCGCGCTGGCCACCGGATACGCGCTTTTCTTCTTTATCAGCAAACACGTTCATCACGTTTGCCCGGCATGCGCAGCGAGCCACTTTGATGCCGATGCCGTGCGGCACTTCAGCGAGATCGCCGCCGCGCTAATTGTGGCGCTTGCTGTTCATAGCACGACCGATGGTTTGGCGCTGGGAATTCAGCCTGGCACTGGCGGCACCGGCCAAGCGACGGCTTGGTCGCTTTTTTCCGCGCTCTGCATTCACAAAGTTCCGGAAGGGCTTGCCCTGGGCAGCCTCTTAATCGGTGCCGGATTACAACGCGCAGCCGCGCTCAGCTGGGTGGCGGCAGTTGAAGCGACCACGCTACTCGGTGGCCTGATTGGCCTCCTTCTCGTCGCGAAGGTTTCAACTCTTTGGCTCGGCCTAATCATGGCGCACGTAGGCGGCGGATTCCTCTATCTCGCCGTGCACGCCGTTCTCGGAGAGATGTTAAAGCACGGGGAAAAACTTGTTCTGACAAGTTTCCTAGCGGGAGTAACACTGATCGCGCTCCTCAACTTCGGCTTGAGAGTGCTCGGGTAGCGTTACATTCGCTCGTGCATTTTTTCCATTATCGCAATGGACATCTCTACTGCGAAGATGTCGATCTTGCGCGCGTGGCCGACGAGTTTGGCACGCCACTCTATGTTTACAGCGCGGGAACAATCCTCGATCACTATACGCGGCTCGAAGCTGCGCTTGCGCCGCTGGATCATCTGATTTGTTACGCGGTCAAAGCGAACTCGAATCGCGCGATCCTGAAGTTACTCGCAGAAGCGGGCGCCGGCTTCGACATCGTTTCCGGCGGCGAGCTGTATCGCGTCATCGCAGCCGGGGGCGATCCGGCGCGTTGTACGTTCGCCGGAGTCGGCAAATCGCGCGAGGAGATCGAGTACGCGCTCGAGCAGCGCGTTTACAGCTTCAATGTCGAGAGCGAAGCGGAGCTGGATTACATCGATCGCATCGCAGGCCAAAAAAAAATACGCGCACCGATCGCGCTCCGTGTGAATCCGGACGTCGATCCGCACACACATCATTACATCTCGACCGGCTCGCACGAGAACAAATTCGGAGTTGCGCTCGACCACGCACCCGCGATCTATGAGCGCGCCGCCCGCATGCGCAACATCGACATCGTCGGCGTGCAAATGCACATCGGCTCGCAAATCACGGATGCGGAGCCGTTCGCCAGCGCCATCAAGAAAGTGGCGCCAATCGTGCGCGAGCTAAAATCGAAATACGACATCAAGTTCTTCAGCATCGGCGGCGGCATGGGAATCGTTTATCGTCGCGCCTTGGAGAGCGGGTCGGGCAAATGGTGGTACGAGCACGGCGGCGAACCATCCGCTTTCAGCATCCGCGATTATGCGAACGCGATCGTGCCACTATTGCGTGAGTTCGGCATTCCCGTGCTGATCGAGCCGGGTCGGTTCCTCGTCGGTAACGCGGGCGTCTTGCTTACCCGAGTCCGTTACGTCAAGCAGACCGTCGAGAAAAAATTCGCAATTGTCGATGCCGGCATGAACGATCTTATTCGGCCAGCCCTTTACCACAGTTATCACGAGATCGTGCCGGTAAAACAACCGAGAACGATCAGGAGCACCAGCAAAAGCACGAGCAAGCGTAAGCATAGAATGGAGAAGATCGACATCGTGGGACCGGTGTGCGAATCGGGCGATTTCTTCGCGCTCGATCGCGAGATGCCAGAAGTGCATGAAGGCGATTTGCTGACGATCATGAGCGCAGGCGCTTATGGATTTGTGATGGCGTCCAATTACAATTCGCGTCCGCTGCCGGCAGAAGCGCTCATCCACGGCGACGAGTTTTCGCTGATTCGAAAACGCCAAACCTGGGCGGATTTGGCGCGTGACGAAGTCGGCGCACAATCGCTGTAGCAGTAACCGATGATCCCAGCTGACCGCGATCGATCGCGACTACCGCTTGCGCAGCTTCGCGCCATGCGTAAATACTGCTCCTGCTCATGGGTAGTATTCGTCGACTCCTTTTCGTGCTTGCGCTGTTGTTGGTGGCGACGGGCAGCGCTTTTGCCGCCAACGGTGAATACATCATCGTGGTCGGCGGACCTTCCCTATATCAATGGGAGAAATACAAGCTGTATCCGCACGATCATTGGTGGGCGAACTTCGTCCGCGCCGCCCGATTGCGCACCGAACAGTTGCGGGCTCAGCTCGGGCCGGACGCGGTGATTACCTGGCTAGTTTATAAACAGGGCTACATCGACCGCGCGAAACAAGAACATCAGGATTTGATCGCATTGATCGATACGGTGCGCGAAAAATTTAATCTAAACCTCGTTTGGTTTAATGCTGGGTCGGAGGTGTTCGATTACCTAAACAACGGCAAACCGCGGAACCAGGTGAAGATTACCGGCTTCGAATATTTCGGGCATTCGAATCGGGCCTGTTTTATGTTCGATTACAGCAATTTCATCGACAGCGCCTGTAAATCGTGGCTGCATGAGAACGAGCTGACCAGAATCGAGCGGCGTGATTTCGCGCATGGCGCATACGTGAGGAGTTGGGGCTGCCATACCGGCGAAAGCATGTCCAAGAAGTGGTATCGGGCCACCGGCACGCACATGATTGGCGCGATCGGGAAAACGCAGTTCATGATGGAAGAGCTGCCGATCCTCATTTCTGAAGGCGGCAAGTGGGTGAATTAATTTTCGATTGCCGATTTTCGATTGGCGATTGAACATCGCGCGTTGCGATGAAATTTGCGGAACTCAGAGCACTCTATTATCAGCCATTCTTCGACCTCATTTCTCAAAGCCGGGAAGTTCATCTTCAGCATTGGCGCGGCAGGGAAGTGCAGCGATGCAGTTTGCTGAGCATCAAGACCGGCGGCTGTAGCGAAGACTGCGCATATTGCGCACAATCGGCTCATTACTCCACGGGCGTCGAGCGCGAAGAATTGTTGTCACTCGACATGGTTCTGGCTGCGGCTCGACGGGCACGCTCACAAGGCGCCACTCGGTTTTGCATGGGAGCGGCTTGGCGCGGCGTGCGCGACGGCTCCGAAAAACTTGAGCGTGTGCTGGAGATCGTTGGTGAAGTGAGCCGGCTCGGTATGGAAGTGTGCGTCACGCTCGGCGAAATCGGCCCGGCGGAAGCGCGCAAACTCAAAGCCGCCGGCGTGACAGCTTACAATCACAACATCGACACTTCACCGGAATTCTATCCCGAGATCGTGAGCACACACACCTTTCAGGATCGGCTCGACACGATTGCTGCCGCGCAGGCGAGCGGGATGTCCGTTTGTTGCGGCGGGATTATCGGCATGGGCGAATCGGAGGCTGATCGGCTGCGGATGCTGGAAGTATTGAGCAATTTCGATCCGCCTCCTGAAAGCGTGCCCATCAATTGTTTGGTGCCGATGCCGGGTACGCCGTTGGCCGATCAACCGCCAGTCGATATTTTCGAACTCGTCCGACTGATTGCGGTTACACGGATTGCTCTGCCGAAGGCGCGCGTTCGTCTGGCCGCCGGGCGCACACGCATTTCGCGCGAAGGACAGGCACTCTGCTTTTTTGCCGGCGCAAATTCCATTTTTTATGGCGACAAACTTCTCACCGCAAAAAATCCCGCGGCTGATGTCGATTTCGCCCTTTTGCGCCAGCTGGGCTTGCGTATTGAATCCTAAAATTTAGATCGACAGTGAAACGCGGTTTTGCGATGTAGATCGCCGGGTTTGATGGGCTCAACAAAAACCTCAACAGAAAGAAATTATGAACTGGAACAAATTCTTCATCGCATTCATTGCAGCCTTCATCTTTCTCTTCATCTTCGGGTTCCTCTGGTTTGGGAAATTTATGGATCCGACCCACAAGGAAGTACCGGTCCTTTGGCGAACCGAGGCAGATTTTGGAAGTCATTTTCCGTGGCTGGTGCTGGGTCATATCGTGGCGGCGTTTTTTTTAACGATGCTTTATGCGCGCTTCGTCTCAGCGGGCGGCGTTGGTGCAGGGTTTAGTCTCGGCATTTTGCTGGCGCTATTATTTGTGGGTAACAACCTGATCGTGTTCGCAGTACAGCCGCTGACGACAAAAATTGTCTGGGGCTGGATTGTTGGGGACTTGATCCAATTCGGGATTGCGGGCGCGATTATCGGCGCGATCTACAAGCCCAGCTCAGCGGCGGCCAGTTGTTAGATCTTAACTTCACACTTTAAATCCATGAAACGATTCATCGCCGCATTCATTGCCGCGTACATTTTTATCTTCTTCTGGGGATGGCTGCTTAACGGCGTGCTGCTCAAAGATATCTACGCAGAAACACCAAATCTCTGGCGATCGCAAAGTGAAATGATGAGCTTGTTCCACTGGATCATCATCGGCCAGGCGCTTGTAATTCTCGCGTTCGTGATGATCTATGCCAGCGGTTTCGCTGGTGGCGGCGTAGCCGCTGGGATTCGGCTTGGTATTCTATTGGAAATCGCGGCGATCGGTATGCGTCTGGGCTTTTACGCAGTGCAGCCTTTTCCCGGAAAGTTAATCGTTTCCGGTAGCATAAGCGGCCTGATCGAGATGATCATCGTCGGGGCCATTGTTGGCGCAATCTACAAACCTGCGCCGGCCCGCACTGCGTAGCCACGGAATCGATCGCCAATGGCCTAAGCTTCCCGGGAAGCGCACGCGCCTCGCGTGCAGATTCGGCGCCCTCGCCGAGATTGCGATCCGCAGCTACGCGATAAGTTAGCCTGTGGAAAAAGCTGAACAGACTCCGGCCGCGCTCGGCTATCGCATGCCTGCGGAATGGGAACCGCATGCCGCAACCTGGCTCTCCTGGCCGCGACGCGAGGGAATCAGTTTTCCAGATTCGTTCGACCGCGTCCTGCCAGCATTACGCGCCATGGTGGAAGCGCTGATCAAATCGGAACAGGTTTACATCAATGTTTGCAACGGCGCGCATGAAGCCGAGGCGCGCCAAAGCCTGCGTGGATTGCCGATGGAACGAATTTCGTTTTATCGGATTCCGACCAACGAGCCATGGTGCCGAGATCACGGCCCCATATTTCTGACACGCGATTCCGATCCGAAACTCGCTGTTGTTGACTGGGATTACAACGCCTGGGGAAACAAATATCCGCCATTCGATCTCGACGAAGTTGTGCCGACACGCGTCGCCGAAATTCTCAAACTGCCGGTTTTTTATCCGCGCATGATCTTGGAAGGCGGCGCCATCGATGTGAATGGCGTCCGGGCGCTCCTCACGACCGAATCGTGTCTGCTTAATCCCAATCGCAACCCGAATTTGCGCCAGGAGGAAATCGAACAGAGGCTCCGGGATTTTCTCGGTGTGGGCGAAATTCTCTGGCTCGGCAGCGGCATCGCTGGCGACGATACCGATGGCCATATCGATGATCTCACGCGTTTTGTCTCCGAACGAACGGTCGTGGCTGTCGTTGAAGAGGATCGGGACGACGAAAATTGCGAGCCCCTCCAGGAAAATCTCGCTCGTTTGCGCGAGATGAAAATCGGCGGGCGCAGCATCGACATCGTTACTCTACCGATGCCGAAGAAGATCGTGCGCGAAGGACTGCGCTTGCCCGCGAGCTACGCGAACTTCTACATCGCAAATACTTGCGTCCTTGTGCCGACGTTTGCGGATTCAAACGACAACAGGGCGTTGTCGGTCTTGCGCCCGCTTTTTCCAGATCGTCGCGTCGTCGGGATCGATTGTCGCGAATTGATCTGGGGACTGGGCACGTTTCATTGCCTCACCCAGCAGCAGCCGGCGGTTTGATTACAAAACATCGAACGCCGAAGGTCCAACATCGAATCCAGCGCTCACACCAGGATGCGCGGTGGACGCTGGATGTCCGACGTCGTGGGCCTTATTACTCCACCCTCGGCGCGGGTTTGTAACCGCTCCTCAAGATTGCGTCGTGAAGATCGGGCGGATGTGTTTTGCGCGCATCAAAGGTCACAATGACCCGCTCATGCCTAGGATCGACTTTTACGTCGCGCACGCCTTTGATTTTCATGAGTGGCCCGCGGAGCTTTCGGGCAGCACCATGGTGATTCTCGCCTTCGGTCGCGATTTCGATCGTTTCCAAGATCGCGTGATCGGCACGTTCCGGGAAAAACGGATCGGCTGGATCGGGATCATTTGGTCGTGCAGGGTCCATCGTTTTTATTTATTTAACGTGCGACACCGGCGCGGCGGTTGCCTCTTGCGTTACAGGTAGGGCCAATTGACCTCAATCGCCCGCCGGCGGTTCGGTTGAGCCGCTCTCACCTTGTGAGACTTCGCGCGCAATTGGTTCAAGCACGCGCCAAACGTTCACCGCCAGAATTTTTTGGCCAGCAGCGTTGGGATGGATGCCGTCTGGCAAATTTAACGAGGGATCCCCAGCGACACCGTCGAGGAGATACGGCACTAACGCTGCCGCGTTCTTTGCCGCAAGATCAGCGAACATCCTTCCGAACGCAGAAACGTAATCGTCCCCCGCATAATTGGACACCTGCATTCCCGCGATCACCACGCGCGCCTCCGGATTCCTCGCTTTAACCTTGTCGATGATCTGCTGGAGATTGTTTCGAATTTCATCGACCGCGACGCCGCGGAAAGCGTCGTTGATTCCGAGTTCCAGAATGAAAATGTCGATCTTGCGTTTCAAATGGGCTGGCAGCCGCTCCAAGCCGCCAGCGGTTGTGCCGCCGGTGGCGCTGGCATTGGTCACCTCAAAGTTCAGCCCTGTGGCGCGCAATTTCTTTGCCAGCAACATCGGATACGCCTCAGTCGGCTTCAGCCCAAATCCTTCGGAAAGGCTGTCGCCTAAGACGAGAATCCTTTTGATTTGTGCCGCGCTGGCAGGCGGCGCGCATGAGAGCGACAAGATCGCGACGCAGAGTGCGGCACTTCTCCATTGCTTCACCCTTTGAGCCATTTTATTTTCTCGGCCTCACTCGTTAGTGAAACTTTGATCAAGCAATCGAAAATCCAAAATCGCAATTCGGAACCTTAATTTATGCCAAATTACGCTATCAACGGCTTCGGTCGCATCGGGCGCAACGTGTTGCGCGCCATGACGCAAAAACAGGTCGAGCAAGTTCGCGCGATCAATGATCTAACAGATACACGCACGCTTGCCCATCTGCTGAAATGGGACTCCGTGCACGGCAAGTTCGACGGCGAAATCGGTTACGATGACGAAAACATCATCGTGCGCGGCCACAAGATTAAAATCTTGAAAGAGCGGGACCCGGCGAACCTGCCGTGGAAAAAACTGGATGTGGATGTGGTGCTTGAATCGACCGGGTTATTCACCAGCCGCGAGAAAGCCGAGCTGCACTTAAGCAAGGCGGGCGCGAAACGGGTGTTGATCAGCGCGCCGGCGAAAGATCCGGACGTAACGATTTGCATCGGGGTGAATGACAACATCTATGACTCCACGAAGCATAGAATTGTTTCCAACGCGAGCTGCACGACGAATTGCCTCGCGCCGCTGGCAAAAGTCATGAACGACAAATTCGGCGTCGCTCACGGCTTCATGAGCACCATTCACAGCTACACCAACGACCAGCGCATCCTCGATTTTCCGCACAAGGATTTGAGACGGGCGCGCGCCGCGGCGATCAACATCATTCCATCTACAACCGGCGCGGCCAAGGCGATCGGCGAAGTGATTCCGGAATTGAAAGGAAAACTGAACGGCGGGGCGTTCCGCGTGCCCACTCCGGACGGCTCGGTTACGGATTTCACCGCAGTACTGGAAAAAGATGCGACCGCCGATGCGGTCAATGCGGCATTCAAGGAAGCTGCATCAGACAA
This sequence comes from Verrucomicrobiota bacterium, assembly GCA_046734045.1. Taxonomy (GTDB): domain Bacteria; phylum Verrucomicrobiota; class Verrucomicrobiia; order Chthoniobacterales; family UBA10450; genus Udaeobacter. Next base: position 13,908 of record JBKPQL010000029.1, on the reverse strand, counting down.
GAGCTACAAGGGCGTGCTCGAGTACAGTGACGAGCCGCTCGTTTCCGAGGACATTGTTGGCAATCCGCACTCCTGCATTTTCGACAGTCAGCTGACGCTCATGCTCGGCAATCGCTTTGTGAAAGTGGTCGGCTGGTACGACAACGAATGGGGCTACAGCAATCGTTGCGTCCAACTGATGGAGATGCTGGCTACGTAATTCGCAGTCGTGCTCGTGCTCCTGCTCGTAATCGGTTTGAAATGAGATGAAGATATACTTCGATCACGAAAAGTTGGCCGTTTATCAAGAGGCCATCGCTTTCTGCGGCTGGGTCGGAGAGTTTCTGAGCGGAATCTCGGCGAGGGCAGCTGCCAAAGATCAGCTCGATCGCGCATCGACTAGCATTCCGCTGAATATCGCCGAAGGGAATGGGAAATTCTCCGCCAAGGATAGAGCTCGATTTTTCGAGATGGCACGCGGGTCCGCGCTTGAGTGCGCGGCATGTCTGGACGTTCTGCTCGTGCGAAAGCTTGCAGGTGAAGAGCAGGTCATTCTTTCGAAAGAAAGGCTCGCGAGAATTGTGCAGATGCTTATTGGTTTGCTTCGCAAGTTTGAACGGGCGGAAGTCTTGCGCGAAGAAGAACCGGGATATTCGATCGGTCACGATTACGATTACAAGCGGGAGCACGAGTACGAGCAAGAGCAGGAGTAGGAGGAATGGCGAAACTCTCTTTGCGCGATCTGGATGTGCGCGGGAATCGCGTGTTGGTGCGTGCGGATTTCAATGTGCCGGTAGAAACGCGCGGCGGAAAATTTCGCATCACCGACGACACGCGCATTCGGGAAAGTTTGCCGACCATCAATTATCTGCGCGAGCACGGCGCCAAAACGATTTTGATGTCGCACTTTGGCCGACCGAAGGGCAAGCCCGTTGAGAAATATTCACTTCGCCCGATCGGCGAGTATTTGCACTCGCTAATCCATCAGCCGGTCATTTTCAGCCACGACACCATCGGAGAGGTGCCGACAAAAATTGTTGAGCACATGGAAAACGGCGATGTTGCCTTGCTGGAGAACGTCCGCTTCCAACCGGGCGAAGAGTCGAACAATCCGGCGTTTGCCAAGGCGCTTGCGGAGTTAGGTGATCTCTATGTGAACGACGCTTTTGGTGCGGCGCATCGGGCGCATGCGTCCACGGTGGGAATCACAAAATTCGTAGCGAAATCGGCCATGGGCCTCTTGATGGAAAAAGAGCTGAAACATTTGCGCGATGGCCTCGAGAAACCGGCGAAGCCCTTCGTCGTCATCCTAGGCGGAGCGAAGGTCTCCGATAAAATCGGAGTCCTAAATGCGCTCATAAAAAAAGCCGACGCCATTTTAATCGGCGGAGCAATGGCCAATACATTTCTTAAAGCGGAGGGAATTCGAGTTGGCGCGAGCCGCGTCGAATCCGACAAAGTCGATCTGGCGCGCGAGCTTCTCGAGACGGCGAAAAAACGCGGAGTGAAATTCCTGCTGCCGATCGATGCCGTGGAGGCAGAGGAAATTCAGCCGGGCGCGCGAATGCGGAACACCAGCCGACTCTCGCCGCAGCATGGCATCAGCGACGGCTGGCAGGCGGTAGATATTGGCGCTGCAACGATCGCGCTTTATCAGGACGAAATCGCGAAGGCGGAAACGATTTTGTGGAACGGGCCAGTCGGCATTTTCGAAATTCCGGAGTTTGCGGAGGGCACGATCGCGATCGCCGAAGCCTTGGCCCAATCAGGCGCCACCACCATCATTGGCGGCGGCGATTCTGTGACGGCGGTAAAACAGGCCGGACTCGCCGACAAAATGACTTTCATCTCGACGGGTGGCGGTGCCGCGCTGGAGCTGCTCGAAGGCAAGGAACTTCCCGGTGTTGCCGCACTCTCGGACAAAGATTAATCCAGTTCTTCGCGTTCTCGGATTGCTTGCGGCGTCACTCGGGCCTGACGAAGGTGGGCAATGCGCATCGGGATCACGCTTGGCGATTGCCCCGGGATCGGGCCGGAGATTGTCGATCTCGCGCTGAAGTCGGGCCGCATTCCGGACTCCGCCGAATATGTGATCATCGGTCGGCAGCCGGATTGCAAACCAGGTGCGCCGACGATCGAAACAGCGCGAGCTGCAGCAGCCGCTCTTGAAGAGGCGGTCACGGTCGCACGGCGCGGCGAAATCGATGCGATTGTGACCGGGCCGGTTCACAAGGCGCACATGTACGAAGCGGGCTTCAAGTTCCCGGGACAAACCGAATTTTTCGCAGAGCGATGTGGGGTGAAAAATTTCGCGATGTGTCTGACCGGCGGAAAAATCACTATCGCGCTGGTCACCAGACACATTCCGCTGAGCAAAGTTCCGCGCGCGCTCAAACAGTCCGAGATCGTTCGAGTCGGGTTGTTACTTCGGGATTTCCTGCAAAGCCGGGGCATTGCGGCGCCCCGCATTGCCGTGGCCGGCTTGAATCCGCACGCGGGCGAATCAGGCAAACTCGGGCGTGAAGAAATCGAAATCATAAAACCAGCTGTCGAAAAGCTGAAATCAGAAATCCGAAATCCAAAAAGTGCCAGTCCAGCTCGGACCGAAATAGTTGGCCCTGTTTCGCCGGACACTGTGTTTCACCGCGCGGCCGAGGGTGAATTCGATGCCGTGCTTTGCATGTATCACGATCAGGGATTGATCCCGCTGAAACTGCACGCATTTCATGAGGGAGTGAACGTCACCCTCGGCTTGCCATTCCCGCGTACCAGCCCCGACCACGGCACCGCGTTTGAAATTGCTGGCAAAGGGATCGCGCGCGCCGACAGCATGATCGCGGCGATCAATCTCGCTGTCGAACTGGCGTCAAAAAAATCCGAGGAACCTCAATCCTCTCCCTGAGGGAGAGGCGGACGCGACAGCGCTGGTCAGGGCATCACGCATTTGCTCGACATTTTGCCATATCGATTTCGATTAGGATTATGAGCACGAGTAGGATCGAGAAATACCTTTCGGTTTTTAACATCGGGCTCCAGAACACGTTCGTTTATCGCTGGAACTATTTTCTGCGCGCGCTTTTCGGTTTGATCCCGCTCGCGGGCACAGTGTTTCTTTGGAGTGCGGTATTCAAAGAGCGTGGCGGCGGCCTGCACGGATACAATTACGCATCCATGATTTACTATTACCTCCTCATGATTCTGGTGAGCAATCTGGTCACGCCCACGGAAGACGAATGGCAAATCGCCGCCGACATTCGCGAAGGCCAGATCAACGCGCTGTTGACGAAACCGATGAGTTATCTCGCGTATCGGTTCAGCATTTTTTGCAGCGGCCGGCTCGTTTACACACTCGTCACGCTGCCGCCCATCGCGCTGATTTTTGTTTATTTTCGCGATTACATCGTCCTTCCGCACGACCCGCAGATCTATGTGCTGGCGACAATGTCGATGTTGATGGCCGCGCTTATCCAGTTCTTCATCACTTACAGCTTGGCGATGTTCGCGTTTTGGATCCTGGAAATTTCCACCATCGTTTTCATCGTTTACTCGTTCGAATATTTCTTGGGCGGCCAAATGTTTCCGATCGACATCATGCCGAACACCGTGCAAGCAGTGATGAAATGGCTGCCGTTTTATTATGAGTTGTTCTGCCCGGTTGCCATTTTCCTTGGTCGACTGAAAGGACCTGATCTCGTACAAGCGCTCGCAATCCAAATCGGCTGGCTCCTGCTCACGTGGTCATGGGCACGCGCCATGTGGAAACGCGGCCTCGGCCATTACCAAGCCGTCGGCGGATAAGTAAAAAATACATGCCGTTGACCGCATCGCTTAGTTAGGCCTTTTCCGCCGGAACCTCATACACGTGCTTTGCCAATAGCAGAATGTTTCACTGATACGAAGATACGAAGGAGCCGTATTCTTGTACTCGACTTCTGGAGTGGAAGCACCTTCGAGCAACTGCAGCAGCTGGTCTCGCGAAAACTCGTGCGCAACTAGAGTTCTGCAGGATTTGAACCTCGTAAGGCTTGAATGGATACGCCATAACTCCCACCAAGAGTTAAATGTAATTATTACGTCTTTAAAGGCTTCTCCTTTGGATCCTAATTAGATGTCGTCGGCAAGCTGGCGGCTTTCCAAGCTTTGAAGCCGCCGGCCATAGAGCGGACGTTTTTATAGCCCATTTTTTGCAGGCTCTCCGCTGCCAGCGCGGACCGACCGCCACCGCCGCAATGGCAAATGATCATTGCGTTCGGGTCGGGAACTTTGTCTTCGATGTCGAGTTCGATTGTGCCGCGGCTCAAGTGAATCGCACTGGGAATGTGTTCCTCGTCCCATTCATCTTTTTCTCGGACATCGACGATTACAGCTTCGCGGCTTTTTGATTCCGCGGCCGCATCTTGCGGCGAAATCTCGGTGATGTTTTTCTTCGCGCCCGAGACGAGCTTTTCGAAACGCGCGTGTGCAGCCATTGATTAACACGGTCTGCTCTGGCGGTGTCGAGTCAAGTTGGGGTTGGCCCGCGAATCACGCGAATGAACGCGAATGAAACGGCCAAAGAAAAATCTGTTTCTGAATTCGTGTGATTCGCGGGTGAAATTCTTATTCGTAGCGGAGCGCCTCGATTGGATCGAGAGCGGCGGCTTTGCGCGCGGGATAGAATCCGAAAAAGACGCCTACGGCTGCACTGAACAAAAATGCGATGGCGATCGACGCGATCGAGATCAGTGTGGGCCAATGGGCGTAGATCGAGAGGACGCGGGATACGGCGATGCCGCACACGATTCCAATCACTCCACCGACAGAGCTCAGCGTTACGGCTTCGATTAAAAACTGAGTGAGAATGTCGTTGCCGCGCGCGCCCACCGCCATGCGCACACCGATCTCGCGCGTCCGCTCGGTCACGCTCACGAGCATGATGTTCATGATGCCAATCCCGCCGACCAACAGCGACACGCCTGCGATTGCGCCGAGCAGCACCGTCATTACTCGCGATGTAGCGGTAGCCGCTTCAGCGATCTCCTGTTGCGTGCGCACGGTGAAATCGTCATCGCGACCGGGCCGAATGTTGTGCCGTTGTCGCAGCAACGAGATAATTTGTTGCTGGGCAGCTTCCACCTGGCCCGGATCGCCGATTTGCACATTGATGTTGCGCAGGTTCGTGCCACCGATCACGCGTTTCATCGCGCTGGTGTACGGCATGACCACGATATCGTCCTGGTCCACGCCCTGCGGGCTCAGCCCCTTTGGTGTGAGCACGCCCGTTATTGTGAACGGCACATTTTTGATCCGCAAAATCTGGCCGATTGGATTTTCGTTGCCGTAAATTTGCGTCGCGGTTGTCCGGCCAATCACGCAGACTTTGTTCGCGCTGCGCACATCCTGAGCCGTAAATGGCGCGCCGTCGGCCAGCGGCCATTGGCGAATGTCAAAATAATCTGCTGACTCCCCGTAAATGCGGGTGAACCAATTTTGATTCCCTGCGGCAACCTGGGTGGTTGAAACAACTTCCTCGCTCACGCCGATAACGCCGGGCACTTCACGCCGGATTGCTTCGGCGTCTTCGATCTTCAATGTGCCGGCGCCGCCCCATCCGGTACGAATGCCGCTCGACGTGGTGCTTCCGGAAAAAATGAGGATGACGTTTTCTCCGAGACTGGCGATCTGCGCTTCGACCTGCGCCTTGGCGCCGTTGCCGATCCCGACCATCGCAATGACTGCGCCGACGCCAATGATAATACCGAGCGCAGTCAGTACCGAACGCATTTTGTTTCGGCGCAACGCGCGATACGCGACGTGAAATGTGGGTCCGATTCGCATTTTGTCTATGAAATGGTTGAAGCGTTAAATCGCTAAAGCGGATCGTTATTGAAGCTGCTCTGTCGCGTCGAAGCGGCTCGTGACACCATGATCATCAAGGATAAGCCCATCGCGCATGATCACGTTGCGCTGGGCGTACGCGGCGATGTCTTGCTCGTGCGTGACCATGATGATCGTGATGCCGCGCTCGTTGAGCTGTTGAAAAATCGCCATGATCTCGACGCTGGTGCGGCTGTCGAGATTGCCGGTCGGCTCATCGGCGAGCAACATCTCGGGGTCGTTGATCAACGCGCGCGCGATTGCGACGCGCTGCTGCTGGCCGCCAGAAAGCTGGCTCGGATGATGATCTTCGCGACCGGCGAGCCCGACTGACGAAAGAACGCGATCTGCTTTTTCGCGAAGCTGCGCGTGTGACAACTGTTGTGTGCTGTAAACCAGCGGCAATTCCGCGTTCTCACGCGCGGATGTGCGCGGCAGCAGATTAAAATTCTGAAACACGAAACCGATTTTGCGATTCCGGATCTCTGCGAGTTGATCGCGATTCAGTCCTGAAACGTCTGCGTCATCGAGGAAGTAATGGCCAGTGCTCGGGCGGTCGAGGCAGCCGAGGATGTTCATCAGCGTGGATTTCCCCGAGCCGCTCGCGCCCATGAGCGCGACGAATTCCCCGCGATTGATCTCGAGCGACACGCCCCGCACAGCCGGCACTTCCATCTCGCCGGTGCGATAAATTTTGTGCACGTCCACCAGCCTAACGAGCGCGCCGTTTTTCATATGGACGTTGGTGGATCGGCCGCTCCGCGGGCGATGCTAAAAGTTCGCGGCTTTGCCGCCTGATTAACATCGAGCAAGAGACTGCTCGATCCACCTTTCGCTGTGGAATTTTCGTAGCTCATGGAAGACGTCGCGGCCCGCCTGAGAATGGATTCGCTGGCGTGGACGCCGCTGGGGATTTCGATGTCAACTCTGCTGTCACAACGCGATCCCCCTCTTTCAGTCCTTCGATCACCTCGGTCACTACGCCGTCGCTGATCCCTGTTTTAATCTGTTCCGGCTTCGGTTGGCCGCCGGACAAGAGATAGACTGACCGTCCGCTCGTTCGCCGCTCGCGCCCGGCACTGCCTCGCGCGCCCACAGGCGCAGGCGATCTCGATCCGATTTCGGCAGGCGTCGCTTCCGCTGGCCTATAACGCAGAGCGGCGTTCTTGATCTGAAGCACGTCATCCTTGTGAGCGACGATGATTGAAACGTTGGCTGTCATTCCAGGCTTCAATTTCAAATCCGGATTGCTAACGCCGATGACCGTGTCGTAGGTGACCACGTTCTGCACAGTGATCGGCGCGTTGCGCACTTGCACAACTTTGCCGTGAAAGGTGCGCATTGGAAAAGCGTCCACGGTGAAATCGACGTCCTGTCCCACCTGTACGACACCCACGTCTGCCTCAGCCACATTCGAGTCGATTTGCATTTTGGTGAGATCATTTGCGATTTGGAAAATGACGGGCGCCTGCAAACTGGCGGCGACGGTCTGGCCAACATCAACGTTGCGCGAGATCACGACGCCATCGATGGGGGACGTGATCGTGCCGTGATCAAGATCAGCCTTCGCTTTATCCAGCGCGCCTTGTTTGATTTTCACGTTGGCTTCCGCCTGATGAAGGTTCGCAATTGCCTGATCCAGATCGGCCTGAGAGGAGGTTTTCCTGGCAAATAGCTCCTGCGTGCGCGTGGCGTTGACCTTGGCCAACTCCAGCGCGGCCTGCGCACTGGCCAGATCGCCCTCGGCCTGAGTGACCGTGGCCTGAAAAAGCGCCGGATCAATCTGCGCGACCACCTGGCCGGCTTTCACCTGGGAGTTAAAATCCGCAAACAACTTCGCGATATTCCCAGAGACCTGGCTGCCGACTTGCACGTTGACCACGGGATTGAGCGTGCCAGTCGCTGTAACCGCCTGAGTGATGGGACCGCGTGTCACGTTCGCAGTCTGATAATTTGCAGCGCCGCCTTTGCGGCACTGCCGCACCACGAGCGCGATAAGCAACAGGCCGACAATAACGACCAGCCAGGGGACAAAACGTTTCATTTAACCAGTGGTTGACTGCGTTTATAACTAAGAGACAAAAAGGAGTGATGCGCCGTTACATCGAAATCTACTCCATCATGCTGCGCAACTCGCTGATTCGCGAGATGAGCTTTAAGGCGAATTTTCTGCTTTGGATGGTGGTTGAGATTCTTTGGTTCTGCGGGCAAATCGTTTTTTTCAGCATCATCTTTGGGAATGTCGATCACATCGGGGATTGGACGAAGTGGGAAGTGGTGCTGCTCATCGGCACGCACCAAATCATCGCACAACTGTTCCAAGCGTTCTTTTTTGTGAACGTGGCAAATATTCCGGAACTGGTCCGCACCGGAAGACTGGACTCGCTGCTGGTTTTGCCGATCGACAGCCAGTTCGCTGTATCCACGAAACAATTCGCTCTCGACAGTATCGTGAATGCCGCACTCGGCGGCGTGGTAGTCTGCGTTTCGCTATCACAGCTTCGGATGGTGCCCAATCCGATGTCGGTCTTGCTTTATCTGACCGCACTTGGCTTCGGCGTGGCTGTGCATTACTCAATCATGCTGGCACTGGCGGCAGTGAGTTTCTGGATCATTCGCGCACAGGGCTTGGTCTATGGCTATTTTAATTTTCTAAATATTGCGCGGTATCCGGATGTGATTTTCCCGCGCCTTTTCCGGATGATTTTTGGCTGGATCATTCCGGTGGTGATTATTGCAAATATCCCCGCGCGCCTGCTCATCAAATCCTTTGGACAACCATTTCCGTTGATGCTGCACCTTATCGTTGCCTCGACCATTGTTTTCTGGCTGTCCCGCGTCTTCTGGAGGTTTGCACTCCGCCATTACTCGAGCGCGAGCTCGTGAATGCCAGGGACGCCACGGTGTCCCGAAAGCTTTCGGAAGCCGGCATAGCGCGCCGACCCTGCCTGGACCTCGGCCGCGAAATTTTTGACCGAATCCGCTTGCGCGGTCGGAGAAATGTTCTTAATTAGGCGTCCATTTTCCCGGCGTCAGGCGATTAGAGGACGCTTAAAGTCATGGCAAAACCAAAGAAAAACAAGAGTTCTGCAAAGAAGTCCGCTACGAGGAAGCTGCGATCGGCGCGCAAAGTTCAGGCTAAGAAGGTCCGTTCGAAAAAGGCCGCACGGGGCACGAAGACTGCGCGACGTTCGCCGAAATCGCGCCGGCAGACCATGGAGTCGCCCGCGGTTCTTCTCGGCCTGAATCATCGCGAAAAAAGACTCGATCCGTTCATCCGGAAGCAGAAAGAGAAACTTCTCCAGCTTCGCGACGCCATGGTGGATTCCATGGCCGGGGTTGCCCAGGGCACTCTGCGTTCGCGCGCCGAAGGCAGTGAAGCTTCCGCATTTGGCATGCACCAGGCCGACGCCGGGTCGGACGCTTACGATCGCGATTTCGCGTTGAGTTTGCTTTCGCAGGAGCAGGACGCCCTTTATGAAATCGACGAGGCGCTAAAACGCATCGAGCTCGGCACTTATGGTATTTGCGAAATGTCGGGCAAACCGATTCCACGCGCGCGTCTGGAAGCGATTCCGTTTGCCCGTTTCACGGTGGAATGCCAATCGCAGCTTGAAAAGCAAAGTAGAGCGTCCCGTGTCCGCCAATCGGTCACATCTCTCTTTGGCCTGACTGAAGAAGAGGGTGGCGAAGCCGAAGAAGAGGAAACTGCCGCGCCAGCCGAAGTGAAGGAGTAATCCGAGTGGCGCAGGAGATTATTATTCTCGAATGCACCGAAGCGAAAGCGCTCGGTAAACCCCCCTCGCGTTACATGACTACGCGGAACAAGAAAAGTCCGCGCACGCCGAATCGGCTGGAAAAGAAGAAGTACAATCCGTTTCTGCGCCGGCACACGCTCCATCGCGAAGCGAAGTAGTCACCGATGCAACCGAAGACCGCCAAACGCCGTTCCGCTTTTCGCCGCGCAAACCGCCCCATGCCGCGCCGAAGGATCGACATCGCCATTGAAGCGATCGACTACAAAAATCCCGATTTGCTAAAAAAGTTTGTGACCGAGAGCGGCAAAATTCTTCCTCGTCGCGTGACCGGCATGCCAGCGCATCTGCATCGTAGAATCACCCGCGAGATCAAGCGCAGCCGCTCCGTGCTGTTGATGAAATAGCGCCGTTTTTACGCCTCCTGGCGACTACGCCTTCCGCGTTTTCTCGCCCTCCTCGATCAGTTTCCAGAACTCGCGCGTCTCGCCCAGTTGCGCGTCCTCGGACACCGGCAATTTACTGCGGAAAAGAAAATCTCGAAACGTGTTCTTGTGCAGGACGCGATGGACCTTGATGCCTTCCTCGGTCTTCGCGAAATAAATCCGGTAATCTTTGGCGCGATAACGATACAACTTTCTCCCTTCGCGCTCGATTACTCCGAACCGCTCGGAATCGAGATGATCCAAATCCTCAGGTAAAATTCGGAATTCTGCTAGCAACTCGAGCTGCAATTTCTTTGGCAACGCCGAAATCTCCGCGGCGCTCAGCTCGTTGAAGATGATTTGGAACATCGGCGATCAAACATAAACCCGCCGCACACGCGCGCCAACCCGTGTAGTGATCTCCCATGTAATGGTCCCGGCTTTTTCAGCCAGCTCGGCACAGGCAATTTCCTCATTTCGATCACGCCCCATTAGAACAACCTCGTCGCCCACCTGCACATTGTCGATTTTGCTCACGTCGACCATCATCAAATCCATCGTCACCCGGCCCAGCAGGGCACACCGCTGGCCGTGAATCAGGACGGCCGAATCACGGTTCGAAAGATGTCGCGGATATCCGTCGGCATAGCCGCAGGTCAACGTGGCGATCCGCATTTTTCGCGGAGCAATAAACGTTCGGCCGTAGCTGATTGAGCTCCCTTTTGGCATGTCCCGAATCAGACCAATTCGCGTTTTCCATGTCATCACCGGTTTAAAAAGTTTTTGAAACTCCGGCAGCGGCGAAATGCCGTATAGCATCATGCCGGCGCGCACCATGTCGAAAATTTCCTGGTCGAACGCAAGTGTGCCTGCGCTTTGCAAAACGTGCACCTTGTAATCTCCCGGAACCGCGGCGCGAAATTGCTTCATAATTTTGCCAACGCGCACAAGCTGCTCGCGGGTGTACTGGGCGTCTTCGTCTGAAACCGGCAGGTGCGTCGAAACGCTGTGAATTCGGATTCGGTGTAGCGCCGACACTCTTTTGAAGAGGTCCAAGGCATCGTTCTCCGGCACGCCCATACGCCCCATGCCGGTATCGACTTTAAAGTTGATCGCCACTGGCGGGTCGCCTGCCAGACGATTGAAATCCTCCGCTTCATCGAGAGTGGAAATTGAAGGGATGAAACCGCGCTCAGCGATTGTTAATCTTTCTTGAGGCAACGCGGGACTGAGGATGATGATCGGATGTGGAAGTGCCGCGCGCAGTCGGATCGCTTCGTCCAGATTCGCGACGCCGAACAATTGCGCATCATCGGCCAACGCCTGCGCCACGCCAACCATGCCGTGACCGTAACCATCCGCCTTTACTACGGCCAGCATTTGGGCGGAGCCAATCCGCTCGCGCACAGCCTTCGCGTTGTGACGCAGCGCGCTCCGATCAATCTCAGCCCAACAACGGTAGTTTTCTTTCATTTTGATGATGCAGCCCCCGGCACCGTGACATGCGGCTCGCGCAAATACATCGGCTCGAGCGGCGGCAAAGCAAAGCCGCGCTGCGGGTCTTGTGCAAGTTGTGCCAGCACAATCGCCGAGGGGTAGCGGACCACTGCGCGTTGGAATTGCGGCAATGATTCGCAACAGAAGACCGGCATCCCATTTCGAAGCACGGCAAGTTTGTTCTTTAGCTCTTCTTCGCTGTGCAAGCTCGGTCCTTCAATCAATTCACGGGCGCGGAGCCGAGCGAAGAAAAACGATTTCCGGCGCGCATCGCCAATCACGCAGTATTCGTGCGCGTCGCATGCCATTGCGCAGATCGATGGGTAACCAATCAAGCGTGCGCCAGACGAAAGTTGTAAACCAATTGCGGCTGAAATAGCAATGCGTGTACCGGCATACGAACCCGGGCCGAGTCCAACTATAATGATCTCCGGTGCACCGAATTTTTCTGTGGCATTACTAAGGTTCTCGAAGAAGGCCGCGGAATTTTTCCGATCATTGGGCCACTCAGAGGCAAGTTCGACGTCGTCGTTCAGCCACGCCAAGCCGCCGCGCGCAGTGGAGAGTTCGAGCGCGAGAATTTTCATTTTACGCTAATTGCTCGGGTATTTTCCGATTTTATCTCGAACAGAATCCAGCGCGCGTGCGCAGGCACAAGTTCGGCAAGGCGATCGGCCCACTCAATTACAGAGACGCCATCGCCAAAAAAGTAATCATCGAGTCCAAGGCGCGTGACCGATTGTCGATCTTCCAGGCGAAAAAAATCGAAATGATAAACCGGCAACCGCCCGCCCGGATACTCATGGATAATCGTAAACGTGGGGCTGGCGACCGCGGCGTTGCTTCCTAATCCAGCCACCAGACCTTTGGTGAACAACGTCTTTCCACTGCCCAGTTCACCTTTAAGGGCCAAAACCGATCCAACTTCGACATCCTTCGCGAACCGCCGCCCGATCGCTTCCGTTTCAACCGGGCTGTTGGAAATGAATGTAGCCACCGAGCGATGTTTGATGTTTGATGTTTGATGTTCGATGTAATTGACCGATCCGAGTCAGCGGCAGGTTCGGAAATCTCTTCCGCCATTCCCGTTCCAGCCGGCTTCTTTCCCGTGGTGAAATGGCAAAGAGCAATTCGTAATCTTCGCCTTCGGAAATTGCGGCGTCTATCTTTGCGCCGCGGCTGAGTGGCAAATTCTCCAGCTCAATGTTGAACCCCAGCTTGCTGGCGCGCGCGAGACGGGGTAGATCAACACCGAGCCCATCGCTCAGATCCATCATGGCATGGATCGAGAAATGCTTGGTGAGCCAGCGCGATTCGGCAATTCGCGCGATAAATTGCAGATGTTTTCGTTTCAGTGCGCCACCAAGGCGGCCGGTGACAAAAAGATCGTCGCCGGCTTTGCCCCCTCGTCGCGATACGGATCGGTTTCTCTCCACGAATCCAACGACACTGACCGAAATCACTGCTGGACCTGGTGTACTGCTCGTCTCGCCGCCGACGATGCTAACTTCGAATCGCTCTGCTGCACGACGCAGGCCGCGATAAAGTTTTTTTATCCAATCGAGTGTGGTTCGTCCCGACACGATGAGAGTTACGAGGGCAAACTGCGGGATGGCTGAGGTTGCGGCAAAATCGCTGAGCGGCCGCATCATTGCTTTCCAGCCCACATCGATCGCCTTTGCACCGGACGAAAAATGGACGCGCTCGACAATGCAATCAGTTTTGAGCACAAGCAGATTGCAGCCCGCGCAGCTTTCCACTACCGCGCAGTCATCACCAGCCCCGAAAGCTTTCGGGATTCTCCCAAGCGGAAGAGCAGGCAAAAGTTGGTCGAGTAGTCGATCTTCGCCGAGATCGCGCAGTTTCATTGTGGCACCATCTCTGGAAATGCGAGCACGGTGAGCGTGATGGCATTGAACAGCGAGTGCATGGTCATGGCGACGAGAATCGAACGGCTCCATTCATAGGCAAGCGTGAAACAGCTTCCCAGGACAAATAGCGCCGCGAAAGAAGGCAGATGCGTGTGCGCGGCGGCGAACAGCAGTGCGTTCGCTACGGTTCCGATAAAACGGCCGAAATAACGTTTGAATACACCGTAAAGGAAAAAGCGGAAAAGAAATTCCTCCATCACCGGTGCGATTGCCACGGCGAAAACAATGATCATGATGCGCTGCCTGAGAGTGGGCGACGCGCTGAAAAGCTCGACGATACTTTGCCTGCTCGAACCGGTTCCGAAAAGGCGCTGGGAAATTGTTTCAGTCAGCCCAATCAGAGGATATGCAAAGAAAAGCAAGACCGCACCGGCGGCAACGACACGAATAAAATTCATTTTGAAAAAACCGCCTAACGAGCTCAGGTCAAATCCGCGAAGCTGCAGAAAAGCCACGATGAACAGC
>JBKPQL010000028.1:0-15072 GCA_046734045.1 Verrucomicrobiota bacterium | reverse complement strand
CGAGGCCTTTGCCGTCAAAATTTTGGCGAAACCTGCTTCTTCGCTTTCCACGACTGCACGATCGACATCTTCCAGCGGGATGCGAAACAAATCGTATTCGACACTTTTCTGCCGCGCTTCCTTTTCGCCCAGTCCAACATGAGCAACTTCTGGATCTGCATACGTGCACCAAGGCACAACGGAATAATCCATTTTTTGCCGGAGGAATTGAAAGGGAGCGACGATGTTCCGCACGACCACACGCGCCTGTGCATCGGCCATGTGGGTAAACAGGAATGGCCCAATAACATCGCCTACGGCATAAATGTGCCGTTGAGACGTTTGTAGATATTCATTAACGCGCACACCTCTCTCGTTGACGTCGACTCCCACCGATTTTAAGCCCAGGCTGTCAAAGTTTGGCCTTCGCCCGACGGCGATAACCAGCACGTCGGCAAAGAAAGTCCGTTCGGCTAACCGGCCCGACTGTCGATCTAGCCACTCAAGCGCGATTTTTCCTGTGTCGTTGGTCGCCACTGAATGCGCATCGGCATTCCTGATGACGCGCACGCCTTCGTTGATCAACCGCCGCTCGAGAAATTCTGACACATCTCGATCTTCTCTGGCCAAAAGCTGATCGCCACGCTGGATCACCGTCACCTGCACACCAAGGCGCCGGAATGTTTGCGCGAGTTCGCATCCAATCGGGCCGCCGCCGAGCACGATCATGCTTTCGGGTTTTACCTTCAGCTCATCGAAAATCGTCTCGTTTGTAAAGTACCGGACTGTGTCGATGCCCTCGATTTTCGGAATCACTGCGCGGCTGCCGGTCGCGATCACGAAATTTTTCGCACGCAGTCTTCGACCCTCACCAGGCGCTGACGCGTCCGCCTCTCCCTGCCAGGGAGAGGATTGAGGTGAGGGTGATCCGCTAATTTGGACTTCGTGCGGCGAAACAAAGTGCGCTTCACCGCGAAACACATCCACGCCTAACGACTCGAAGCGTCCCTGCGAATCATTCGGAGCAATCTTCGCCCGGCGCGCGCGCATCCGCTCAAAGACTTTTTCGAAAACGAACTGCGGCGATTGTTGATCCAATCCCCACTTTTCCGATTCGCGGATTTGCTGGATCAATCGCGCCGAGGAAATGAGCGCTTTGCTCGGGACGCAACCGAAGTTGAGGCAGTCGCCACCCATCAAATTGCGCTCGATCAGCGCGACGCGTCCGCCAAGTCCCGCCGTTCCCGCGGCCGTGACCAAACCCGCCGTGCCGGCGCCGATCACAACGACGTTATAAGTCCCCTCGCCTTTCATTAGAGACTTCATGGCGGCGAGCGCAGATTAATGGAGAAAATCGAAGATGTTGATCTTGTAATTGCGGCCGTGCGACCCCTGATCGTTCAGGCCCCAGTTGTAGGATTTGTAACTGATTTTGCAGTCCGGCTTTTCCAACATTGGACGCGCCGGTGCGGGCGCATATTTGGCGAGGACCGCTTTGACGCCGCCGGCTTTGTCGAAGTCGCCTTTGAACCATTTGAAAATATTTGAGACATCGGCCTCGTTTTTATCGATCAGAAACTCATTGAGATCGGGGCGGCTCAACCAAGTGCGAAACGCACGCGCTGTTTGTGCGTCGAGTCCACCGGCCATGTAAGCGGAGTGCTGTAGCGGCGGACAACTGCGCGCCGCGCAGACGAGCATAGCGTGGGTCCGCCAGCCAAACTCCGGGCGCAGCATGTCGTTCTCAATGTCGTTCAAGGAAACGTTCGCCCCTCCGAGTCTATGGCGCCGCTCTTTGAAGGAGCTTTTTAGCTCCCAAATACTTTCGGTCGGATAATTTTGCAGGATCCATTGCAAGACAAATCCGTTGTAAGCGTTGACCAGCGAGGCATAACGTTCGTTTCCACTCGCGGCGCTTCCGCTGCGAGCGAACTGCGCGAGATAATCGTCGAGCGCTTTCAGGTCTTCGGTGGAGCCCTTCCACTTTGCGTACGCGACCAATCCCTCGGTGTTCACGTATTTTTTGAGCAACCGATGGTACGCATCATGCTTAATCCCGGAAGGAACTTCGACGGCGCCGCAAAAGGATCGCAGCCCGAAAATCAAAATCGCGCAAATATAAATTTTCGTATTCAATGCGGATCTGATCGTCTTGTCCGCAAGATTGGAACGCAAGGAGGCAATGCACATGTCCACCATAATCACAAGTCGCGAAGCGAACCGAAAACCTTACTAGGAAAATAAATCTGCTTGTGCGTCGGCGACAGCGTGTGATAGACGAGCGCAGTATGATAAAAACCGTCCTGATGCTTACCGGCTTCGCCGTTGTTTTGGCCGCTGCCATTGCCTGTTTCACTCCCAGTACAAGAACTGAAGATCGCTCACAAACACGTCCTACCCCCACTGCTTCGCCTTCGCGCTGAGATGACATTGGCCGAAGAGGTGGCTGAAGTCAGCGCCGCGCTCGCTGCCGCCTGGGAGCGCGTTCCAGAGTCCTTTCGCGGCCCGACTCAATTCATGGGACGTCAGTATGCAGGATGTGGCGCAACGATCGGGGCGATGCCGAAGTGCGATTTCTCCTGCACGGGTTGCTACCTGAATGCCGACGCCAACCGCGCCCGCCGCGCGCCGCTTTCAGAGATCAAGCAACAACTTGAACAAATCCGCGCGTGGCTGGGCCCATGTGGCAACGTCCAGCTCACGGATGGCGAGATTTCGCTCCGAGAGGAATCGGAACTGATCGAGATCATCGCCTATGCACGCCGTCTTGGCCTGGTGCCGATGCTCATGACACACGGCGAAACATTTCGACGCCGTCCGGGGCTGCTAGAACGGTTAATGGAAAAGGGCGGGCTGACCGAAGTGTGCATCCACGTTGATACAACTCAGCGCGGACGCCGCGACATTTATCAAGCGGCGCACACTGAAGCCGAACTGGATGGTCTTCGAACCGAGTTCGCACAATTGATCCGCGCCGCTCGCGCCCGGACTGGGCGGAGGCTCGAGGCTGCTTCCACAGTGACGGTCACACAGCACAATCTTGATGGCGTTCCCGGCGTCGTCCGATGGTTCCTGGCCAACGCCGATGCATTTAAAATGGTGAGCTTTCAGCCATTAGCCGAGGTTGGGCGCACGGACCGTTCGCTCAAAGGTGCTGCTGCCGATGAGCTGTGGCAACGCATCGCTGAGGGGGCGGATGATGACATGATTCGGCGCGGTGAAGGTTGGTTAGGCCATCCGGCTTGTTCCCGATTCGTCCAGGGGCTGGCCGTCCGAAGACATAACGGAGTGGCGTTTGTCCCGCTCTATCGCCGGGATCAAATGGACGAAATGCGCACGCTCAATGAATTGCTGGATCGTCTCGGCGGCGTCTCCTTCCGCTTGGACAACTACGCCCGTGCCTGGCGTCGAGCGGGTCGCATTGCGGTTCGCCATAGCGGATTCATCATTGGCCGGTTACTGCCGGCGTTTGTTAGGCTTCTGCGACGCACGCGTTCTTTCAGGGCCAACTATTTCTGCATCGTGAGTCATCATTTCATGAGCGCCGCTGAAATGAAAACGGTCCAGGGTGAGGAACGGCTTGCTGCCTGTGCTTTTCGCGTGCCAATCAACGGCCGCCTCGAGCCGATGTGCGCTGTAAACGCGCTGGGTCTGCGCGAGGCCTATTATCGCCAAATCTCAACCGCCGTATGACGCCCTTCGGATTCTTTGTTGCAGCTGGCGGAGTCACAGCGATTCTGTGGTTAAAGTTCCACGACCGCCAAATTGGCGTTAGCGAGAACGAATTCTGGATCGGAACCTGGCTGACGTTCCTCGGCGCAATTGTTGGGGCAAAAGCCCTCTTTGTCATTCTCGGATGGCACCACTACGCCACCGGTGAACTCCACTTCTGGTCCAACTTCGGAACCGGCTTTATCTTTTTCGGCGGGCTGGCGGGCGCTCTCACCGCCGGCGCCATATTCGCGTGGTGGCGCGGTCTAAGTTTCTGGCGAGGCACTGATTATTTTGCAGTCGCATTCCCGCTGGGACACGCGATCGGCCGAGTAGGGTGTTTTGTTAACGGTTGTTGTCCCGGCCGCCCTCCGCATCCGGTTCAGCTTTATGAATCAGCGGGACTACTGGCAATTTCGCTCGTCTGTTTCGTTCTGCTCAAACGCGTTGAGATGTTTCGAATAGCCCGTGGTACCGCGTTCTGCGGCTATTTGTTTCTTTACGGCTTGCTGCGACTGCTCTTGGACCCATTGCGAGCTGACGGGCGACCCGAGCGGTTTTGGGGACTCTCGTACCAACAAGGGATCGCCATCGCGTTCATGCTGCTAGCCAGCACGGGCGCACTTCTGATTAATCGCAATCGTCGCCGCTCCACGCTGGCATCTGCACGTAATGCATAGACAGCGGAGAATTCTAACGCTGCGAAGTGTGAAATCGGAGTCGTGAATTGATCTATTATTCCATTGCGAACTGTTTGAGCAAAGGAATAAACATTGTGGCAGCCTCATCTTATTAATTCGGAATGTCGTGGATGCGGACAGTTCTGGTGGAGTTGTATGCGTTGGCCTGATCACACCTCTCGCCTGCGTGATGCTCGCGTGCGTAATGATTATGGCCATTGCCACGACCGCTATTCGCAACATCAAAGCATCATCTGCGCTTAACTGGCTATCCGAATTCTTATACCTTCCCGAGGCGCTCTTACTCGTGATTCTTCTTTGGCTTTTTTTCTCAGGGGCCGGATGGCTGAGCGTTGATCACTTGATTCTGTTCTAGATCTGGGTGTGACCGCTGCGGCCCGCTTGGCGGTCGCGCTCTACAGAATTATGCGATCATTCAAAGAACGCCTCATTGTATGGGCGCAGATCGATTTCCAGACTCCATGCGCTGCGGTCTTGCTGGATAAGGTTCCAGTACGCATCTGCGATCGCCTCGGGCTTGAGCAACGGTTCTTTAGCAGACGGCTTGTACCTCTTGCGCACCTTTGGTGTGTCGATCACACCATCAATGACAACGTGGGCGACATGAATGCCTTTGGGCCAGAGCTCGACTGCGAGTGATTGCGCCAGTCCGCGCACCGCAAACTTTGCGCTACTAAATGAGACAGCACCGCCGCGCCCGCGCACAGATGAAGTCGCTCCGGTAAAAATGATTGCGCCCGAACCGCGTCCGCCAGTCGGACGGACTCGTCCAGTGGCGAGTTTGAGCATGTCAGGAACGGCTTCACGCGCGCAGAGGAACGCACCCGACACCGCGACGCGCCATGATCGCTGGAATTGATCCGGTGTAGTTTTCATCAAGCCGTCGCCGACCGAACCGCTCGCATGTGCGATTAGAATCTCCACAGGGCCCAGCTCCTGTCGCACCTTGCGAAAACCTGCCGCGACCTGTTTTGCGTCCGAAACGTCTGTATGAACTGCGAGCACATCGCGTCCAATCGCAGCGGCGAGTTTGCCGATGAACTCGGCCGAACGGGCGAACATTCCGATGCAGCAGCCTTCTCCCACGAGCTTGCGTACTAGCGCTGCTCCCAAGCCGGGGCCGACTCCGGCGACAACTGCTACGCGTTTGCGCATGCCGTTACTCATGCGCGTGATGTTTCGCGTACGCAATCACGTTTAGCCGTCAAAACGGGACGGATCGATTGCGAAGATCTGCCGTACGCAAGCAAGGCGCATCTCCTACAGTCGCACCGCGAAATTACTCAGCAAAATCCAGACAAGCCGTGAGAAATCACGACCTGCCGCTCAATCTGCCGAGGGCAAGAGCGCCAAGCATTAAACCAAGATCACGCAGGGCGATGTCGTAGTAGCCAGGAATGCTCAGCAGGTTAATGATAATCAGCAGCAGCCACGCGGCAACGATGTATGCGAAGACTCGCGGCTTAACAAATACTCCGATTCCTGCGATGATCTCGATGATGCCGACCAGGAGCATGAACGCGTGACCGTGGCCGCCGAGAACATTGTTTGCGATCGGCGACAGGTATTTATCCCAGTCAACCAGTACATCGAAAAACTTATCCAAGCCGGCCAGAATTGGCGCGACGGTGAAGCCGATGCGCAGAATCTGAAATGCCTGCTCTGCATGTCGATTTACCGCACCGGGTGAATTGTCAGTTAAGTTTGCCATAATTAGTCGGGTTAGCCGTTTCTAACAAAGCTGAGCCATTGGGATGAAATAGTCAATGATTACTTGGACTAATTTTTCGAGGGCAGTATAGTGGATTATGATGACATCGCGGTGGCGTGCACGGTTGCTCGAAAGCACACGTGGCCAAGTCTTAAATTTGCTTCGGGCAGGAGACCGGACGGTCAATGAGATTGCCGATGAACTTCAGATTACCGACAACGCAGTCCGGGCGCACCTCGTCAGCTTGGAGCGTGATGGTCTGGTACTTCGAAAAGGCACGAAGCGAGGCGTGCGGCGACCGCACGTTAGTTATGGCCTTACGCCCGATGCAGAGCACATGTTTGCGTCGGCTTACGGTGCGCTCCTAAACAACTTCGTGGCCATCGTACGGAAGCGGCTCGGTGACCGCGGTCTTCGTGCCGCAATGCGCCAAGTGGGACGCAGAATCGCTCGTGTACGTTTACCTATAGTGAGAGGAACAACCCGGACGCAAAGGACCAAAGCCGCTCTCGGTCTGCTCAACGAGTTCGGCGGGGCGGCAACGATTTACGACAAGAACGGCAAGCTATTCATCCGCGGCAATGGGTGTCCGTTTGCTGCGGTGACCGCAGAATATCCGGCGGCGTGCTTAATTCTCGAAGCGTTGCTTGCTGAAGGAATCGGGGCGCGGGTGAAACAACGCTGCGTGCACGGCCCGAATCCCTCTTGCCGATTTGAAATCGATTGAACTTTCGGGCTTAAAACTATTTTGCAAGTTCGTTCGCCGGTTGGGGCTGGCGCTGCGGGATTTCGCCATTGGGTAGTCGCCACTCGCGCTGTCCACGAAATGGCAATGCAAAGAGCTTTCCCAAAGTGAGCTCGTGCTCGTCCCGGTATGCCGCGACGCCGATCGTGACTTCGTCCTGCGGCACGTCGCGCCGCAGCGTCCCATGCAGCTTATCCCACCAGCAAAAGATCGTGCCCCAATTTGAATTGGTTTCGCGTTGTACGATCGAATGATGAATGCCGTGCATCCGCGGTGTCACGAAGATCAGGTTCAAAATCCGTTCAACATGGATCGGTAGTCGCCAGTTCGAATGATGAAAAAGCGTTGCGACTTCGAAAGCGATGAAAAATACGATTAACATTAGCGGCGCGATACCGAGGAGCACGACCGCAACGGAAAGAAAACCGAGCGAAAAAATCATTTCGCCAAAGTGAAACCGCGCGGCGGTGCTCACGTCCATGTCGAGGTCGGTGTGATGGACGTTATGAAACCGCCAGAAGAGCGGCACCATGTGCATGGCCCAATGCCACCACCAGTACGCGTAGTCGACCAACAGAAACGTCGCGATCACAGCGGCCCATCCCGGAACGTGAAACAAATTCAATAATCCGATGTGCCGGTCTCGCGCCCACATCGCGATTGCAATCGGGATTGGCAGCACGGCTAGACGGACGATGGCGAAACCCGGAATCGAGAGCACAAAATTGCGTACCAGACGATGGAACACGCTGAAGTGCTGACGCCGCAGTGGAAATTGCCATTGCAGCAAAAGCAGGGCAAGAAATACGCAAGCCAGCAACGGCCTTCCGACGTAATCCATCAAGGGAATTCTTGGCATGGCATGAAACGGACGAAACGTAGGTGATGTTAACATCGGCTGATGTGCAGCGACAATGCGCACCTGGTAACACAGGCATCCCGCCTTTTTCGTCGAGCGGTTACGCGCCGATCCGCCGGAACATGAATGTGGTCTCGGGTTTTGTGACCTCGCCGTTCATTTCCAGCAACGGATAGACGAGAAAATTGATCGGGCCGCTCGCTGGCTCCGGATCAACTACCAGATCACGGCCTTTTGTTAGTTCGAAACGATTGGCCGGGTTATGCCCGAAGTAGTAATCGGCCAGCTTTGGATTCTTCCAGGCTTCGCTGATATCCACCGGGACCCAATGCCCGTCTGCTAGAAACTCAGCCCAGCAATGGTATCCCTCGATCGTGCCTTCGTTCTTGTCGGCAGGAATGGTGGCGCCAATGGCGAAACGAGCAGGTATGCCGATGCTGCGCGAGAGCGCGATGAAGTAGGCGTGAAAATCGGTGCAATTGCCGGTGCGCGCGTCGCAGGCGTGCATCGCGTCACCGCGTCCCCAGCCGCTGCCTGATTTGTCGTAGCGCATCCGGCCGATCACGTGATTGTAGAGTGCTTTCGCCCGCTCCAAGTCATCAGTTTTTCCAGCTGTTGCTTTTTGAGCAAGCGTTCTGAAGGTCTCATTAACGGGCACGAGCTGCTCTGGGCGCAGGTAACGTCGAGCTTCTGTCGCGTCTGCGGTGTACGCTGCTTTCTCCTTGCGAACGACGCGATATCGCAGCTCGATCGTTTTGCCGCTGTCTGCCGGTTGCGGATAGAGCACACAGATATCGTTGCCATAATCGCGGTCTTGCACTTTGTCCCACTTCATCGGGATGTTCAGCTTTTCCTCGGTTACGGTCTGAAAGGCGTCCGTCTTCGCCAGAGGTAACCAGACGCGGGCATCGCCTTTGATTTCTGGAAGTTTAACTCGATAGAAGAACTCGAATTGATCCGTTCCTTTAACGATGCCCGGATTGTCACCAGCGCGAGTCGGAAGCGCGACCGTCAGTAAAAATGCCGGTAGAACCAGAAGCCGCATGGGCAATTGAGGAACCATTTAAAGGATTAGGTCGCGGGCACCTTATTCCACTTGCCGTTTTCTTCTTTCCAATTGTAAAGCGGTTTGCCGTCGATTTTATGCACGGACGTGTCAGTGACGCTCATCTTGCCCGGCTGCCCGGTCAGAAAGAAATCGATGTCGTAAGTCTTTCCGTCGGCCCCCTTCATGTCCACGCACGCAAAGTATTTCCCGCCGCCGAGATCCTGCAGCCGATCATCGTGTACTTTTATCAGATCGAGAGCCAGATCTTGCCCCTCGTATTGGACGTGAAATTTTGCGTCCGGACTCTTTTTGCTCTTCGCGTCGATATTAGTCTTGATGCCCGCGGAAATATCAGCCGTACTGACTTGTTTTTCCGCAGCTTTCTTAGCGCCCCCGCCGGTCTTCTTTGGGTGTTCCGGATGTTCTTGCGCATAGACCAGAGCCGTCGTCGTGAAGAAGATTGCAATAGCCACTGCCATAATAAGTCTTGTGATCATATGAATTCCCCCCTTTTAGCGTTTTTCGCTGCTGATTATCTAGATGCATTCTTAGCCGGTTTATTCCTCCTCACAATGCAAAATTCGTTTCCAAATTGCGGCAGCGCGGCCCCGGACGGCCCTCCACAGCTGCGGGTCCTGGTGGGTCAGAATGAAAAGCGGCTTGCGTTTGGCCGGCCTATTGGGGCGAAATAGCCATCGATGATTTCGATCATCATTCCTGTCTTTAACGAAGAGCTCTATTTGTCGGCGACACTGGCTTCGATCAAGACCAGCGAATCCCCGCATGAAATTATTGTGGTCGATGCGGGAAGTTCCGATGGGAGCGTCAATATCGCCCTTGACTATGGCGCGCGTGTTTTATCGACTGCCGTGAAACAACGCGCAGGCCAAATGAATCGTGGGGCACAGTCGGCGCGCGGCAACATTTTCGTCTTTCTCCACGCTGATACGCGGCTGCCGCGAAATGCTCTGGCCAAAATCGAATCTGCAATTGCAAGGCAGCATGTCGTTGGCGGCGGTTTTGCCCGGCGTTATGATTCGCCCTCGTGGTTTCTTCGCGGCACATGTGCGCTAGCTGGGATCCGCACGAGGCTGTGCGGCGGCTGGTTTCTCGGCGATCAAGCTATCTTCGTCAGGAGAGCAGTCTTCGAAAAGCTCGGCGGTTTTCGCGATCTTGATCTTTTCGAGGACCTAGATTTTTCTCAACGAATGCGATGTGAAGGCCGGCTAATCACTTTGCGCCCGCCTGTGATCACCTCGCCGAGACGGTTCGCACTATCTGGGCCCGTTCGGAGAACTTGGATGGATTTGCTGATTACCTGGCGGTATTTGCGCGGAGCCAATCCAAATCGGCTGGCAATAGAGCGCGGCGGCGGGCAAGAGAATGCGAGCAGAAGAAAGAGCGAAAAAACAGAAAGCGTTCACAGTATTTCAACCGTCTCTTAAACGTATGCGAGTCCTAAATCGATTGATCCGCAGAGCAACGGCTTTTGTTGCTGGTTCCGCTCATCGCTCTCACTGAATCACCCAAATCAAATATGAAGGCAGTTGTTGTGCACGAGTATGGCGGGCCGGAAGTTTTGAAACTGGAAGAGTTTCCCCGGCCGGAGCCGAAGGAAAATGAGATTCTGGTTCGCGTTGTCGCGGCCGGCGTGAATCCTGTCGATGAGGCTAGTCGCTCTCCAAAGTACGCAAAGTTTTTCGGAACAACGCTGCCGTTCATTCCGGGTTACGACGTCGCCGGGGTTGTCGAGAAGATTGGAGCGAAAATCACGAGGTTCAAAACGGGCGACTCAGTTTACGCGTACCTTAACTTGAAAGACGGCGGCGGATATGCGGAGTACGCCACCGCGACAGAAGTCGAGGCGGCACCAAAGCCGAAATCGATCAGCTTTGTTGAGGCGGCCGGCGTGCCGGTCGTGGCATTGACGGCGTGGCAGGCATTGATCGACACCGCGATGCTCAGCGCGGGTCAGACGGTTTTGATTCACGGCGGCTCGGGTGGCGTCGGAAGCTTTGCCATCCAGATTGCGAAGGCGCGCGGCGCAAAAGTGATTGCGACGGCATCGACCGCAAACCAGGATCTGCTCAAACAACTCGGCGCAGATGTGGCGATCGACTATACGAAGCAGAAATTCGAAGACGTAGCAAAAGATGTCGATGTTGTGCTCGACTCGGTTGGCAAAGATGCTCTGGCGCGTTCCTACGGCGTAGTGAAAAAAGGCGGCTTTATCGTTACGCTTGTGGCACGAATCGATCAGGCGGAACTGGATAAACACAGTATTCGGGGCGCGTCGCTAGGCGTGGAGCCGAATTCGAACGAGCTCGCGGAGATTGGCAAGCTGATCGACGAAAAGAAAATCAAGGTAATCGTCTCGCAAACGTTCCCGTTTTCGCAAGCGATAAAAGCCCAGCAACAAGTGGCGACTGGTCATACACGCGGCAAGATCGTTCTCAAAATCGCCGACGAAGCGAAGTAGCAACCACCAGTTCGCCCGTGGTATAACTGAGGGATGAACTGGGAAGCGATTAGCGCGATCTCGCAATTGGTTGGCTCGGTCGCCGTCGTTTTGTCGGTGCTTTATCTCGGCCTGCAAGTGCACCGGAGCACCCGCGTTGCCAAGCTCGCCACGCAAGACGCGGCGGCGACGGCCCTGCGCGATGTGACCAAGCCCTTGATGGAGAATGCCGAACTCGAACGGATCTGGCGGGTCGGCTTGGAAAACATCAGCGCGTTATCGGTTGAAGAGCGGGCGCGCTTTTTCCACGCTGCCTACCAATTCTTGAAAGCGTTCGAGACAATTCATTTTCATTATGTTTACGGATTGATGGACAAGCAGTTGTGGGAGGGCTGGCACGGGCTTCTTCGACATTACGTCGTCGCGCCCGGAATTTCCCACTATTGGAAGCTTCGTCCTGAAGTTTTCTCTGAGCGATTTCGTGAATTTGTTAATTCGCTCGAACCTCCGGCGGAGCAGCGCACGGTGGGGACTCTTTTCGGACAGCAGGGAAACTCCTGATGCTGTCGATCCTCGGGAGTTACGCGTCTCAGCAAATGGCCACGGTGGATCTTTCGACAGTCGCTAACGTTGCAACCGCATTGACGGTGCTGAGTGCTGTCATTTTCGGATTGATTGAGATGCGGCGCGCGCGCCAGGAGCGAGAAGAACGAGCAGCCTTTGTAGCTGTCCAAGCGATTCTGACGCCAGCGTGGATGAGATCAATGGTCCTGGTACAGGCAATTCCGGATGGCGCAACGGCCTCGAAAATCGAGGCTGATCCGCGCGTTCTCGAAGCAGCGCAATCAATCGGCATTATTCTCGAAGGTCTCGGTTATGCGGTCTTTGCGCGCATGGTACCGTTAAACGTAGTAGATGAACTGATGGGCGGTACAGTGCGAGTCGCATGGCGTAAATTGCGACCCTACGTTGAGTACGAACGTGAGCGCGCAGGGTCGCAGAAGACCTGGGAATGGTTCCAGTGGCTTGCTGAACAGCTCGATCGGCACAGCAGAGCTCAAACCAGTCTCACGGTCGGCGCACACGATGCTTACCGCGACTGGCAGCCATAAAAAAATAGCTGTGCTGCGCTGAAGAAAAACCGTTGCCGCGTTAGTGATCGCGGGCTAATTGCACGATCTGCCCGCCGGGACAAAAGCGATGAATATTCACGAATATCAAGCCAAGGGGTTGCTGCAAAAATTCGACGTGGCGACGACGCGTGGCGGAGTGGCATCGACCCTCGATGAGGCCGAACAAATCGCGCGTGAACTCGGCGATGTTGAGGTTGTTGTTAAGGCGCAGATTCACGCAGGAGGCCGCGGCAAAGGGACGTTCAAGAACGGATTCAAAGGCGGAGTTCACGTTCGCAAAACGCCTGAAGACGTGCGGGAAGTCGCCGCAAAAATGCTCGGACAAATTCTGGTGACGCATCAGACCGGTCCGGCTGGTCGAGTGGTGAATAAGGTACTGGTGGCAGAATCCGCGGATATTGCGCGCGAGATTTATTTTGCCGTCCTGCTCGATCGAGCGACTGCCGCGCCGTTGATTGTCGCCAGCACGGAGGGCGGAGTGGAAATTGAAACCGTCGCAGCCAAATCTCCCAAGAGAATTATTCGGGAACCAGTTGATCCATTGGCCGGTCTGCAACCTTTCCAAGCGCGAAAACTGGCGAAGCGGCTTGGCTTCGAGTCGTCGCAGTTAAAAAGCGCCTCGAAATTATTCGATGGGCTCTATCGCGTGTTCATTGCTTTCGATTGCTCGATGGTGGAGGTAAACCCGCTTGTGGTGACCAAGAGCGGCGACGTACTCGCGCTCGACGCCAAATTTAACTTCGATGACAACGCGCTCTATCGGCACCCGGAGATCGCAGCGCTGCGCGACACAGCAGAGGAAGATCTGCGCGAAGTCGAAGCTTCCAAGCACGGTCTGAGTTACATTGGGCTTGACGGCAACATCGCCTGCCTTGTCAACGGCGCCGGGCTCGCTATGGCCACGATGGACATCATCAAATTTTACGGCGGCGAGCCCGCCAATTTCCTCGATGTCGGAGGCGGCGCGACGGAACAGCAGGTAACTGAAGCGTTCAAGATTCTGATCGCGGACAAGAAAGTGAAAGCGATCCTCGTTAACATTTTCGGCGGCATCATGAAATGCGACATCATTGCACAAGGTGTCATCAACGCAGCGAAAACGGTCAAACTATCCGTGCCGCTCGTTGTTCGCTTGGAAGGAACAAATGTCGAGCGAGGAAAGCAGTTGTTGAAAGAAAGCGGCCTTACACTGATCGCGGCGGATGATCTCGCCGACGCAGCGCAAAAAGCGGTTGCCGCGGCTGCAACCGCAAATCCCAAATCGCAAACCCCAAATTCCAAATAAATAACGAAATTCCAACTTCAAAATGGAAGACGGCGCGAAACCACGTGATGTTGAAGATCGAACCTTTCGGTTTGCAGAGTCAGTACGGGCATTCGTTAAACAGCTGCCAAGAAGTCTCAGCAATGCTGAGGACGTTCGGCAATTAGTCCGCGCATCGGGATCGGTCGCTGCAAATTGGATTGAAGCGGATGAAGCGATCAGCAAGAAGGATTTTCTGATGCGCGTGAAAATTTGCCGGAAGGAAGCCACAGAGAGTCGTCTGTTCTTGCGACTTGTTGATGCCGGCTTAAACAAAAGCAATCTGGCAAATCGTGAAACATTAGCGACGGAGGCGCGCGAGCTGACGCTGATCTTTTTAGCGATTATCTCCAAGTCCTCTCAAGAATGATTGCTTCCTTTGTCTTGTTGTCATTAGCGGTTTGGCTGGGGTTTGGCAGTTGGGATTTGGGATTTTTCGCGCGACGACAAATGAAACTCGCAATCGTCTTTTGCTTAACGATTGGTTCACTCGTCGCTAGTGATGATTTACCACGTCGCGCGAAAGCGCCGCGCGAAAGTTATCTCAACGTCGATGTGATTTACGACTCGGTGGCGGCGCCCGACGGGCATCGATTGCGGACAATCATTACCAAACCCCATCATGCGAAGGGGAAGCTGCCGGTCATTTTCGTGGCCGCTTGGTTGAGCTGTGATTCAGTCGAAGCGCCAGCCGGCACGAAAGACGCCACTGCACTTGTCTTTCAAGGTCTCGCGCGATTGCCGCAATTCTCGCTGTTTCGCGTCGATAAGCAGGGCGTAGGCGACAGCGAAGGCGTTTGCGCGGAAACAGATTTCGAATCGGAGCTTGGCGGTTATCGCGCCGCTTTTCGCGCGCTGAAAAATTATGAGTTTATCGATACCAACCGCGTTTTCATTCTTGGTATCAGTAACGGTGGCGGATTCGCGCCGCTTGTTCCCGAATCGGAAGCGGAACAGGCACAAGTGCGCGGTTACATTTCAGTCGGCGGCTGGGTGGAGACCTGGTTTGAGCACATGATGGAGATCGAGCGGCGTCGCTTCGCGCTGATGGGCAAATCACCTGGAGAAGTCACCGAGCGAATAAAACGCGCGGCCACACTTTACTACGACTGGTTGATTCAAGGCCGCAGTGTTGCCGATATTCTAAAAGAGAACCCAGAACTTGCTGAACTTTGGCCCGAGGGAAAAGATCACATGCATCTTTACGGACGGCCGCTAAAATTTTACGAGCAGTTGCAGAAGCTGAATCTCGCGGCGGCGTGGTCCCGTGTCAGGGCGCCCACCTACGCGTTGCATGGGGAGTTCGATTGGATCATGAGCCGCGAAGATCACCAATTGATCGCCGCGTATGTTTCAGCAAATGGCGGAGACGCGTACGCATACGAAGTGCCGCAGATGGGCCACACGTTTCAACATTATTTGAG
>JBKPQL010000027.1:0-4053 GCA_046734045.1 Verrucomicrobiota bacterium | reverse complement strand
GACGCGGCTCAACTAGCGTCACAGCGATCAGCAGTGCGATTGCGATTATTCTCATGTTGTTTCCTTCATTACTACGGGTTCCAAGCGGTGAAGTTCCGCAGAGCACTGCGGCAAACATTCGCCGCACGAGGATCGCGCCAGGATCGTCGGACCGCGCTGGCAAGGTCAATGTGCCACCCCAAAACGATTCCGCTTCCTAAATCTCGCTAAATTCGGCACAATTGTGGCCGTGCAGCCTTTTACCCACTTTGCCCTCGCAACTGCAGGAAATAGAATTGCACGATGCAGTCTAATTCTCGTTAGGCCGTGAACATTCCGTGCGATAAGACACGAAACCAGCCGGAAAGCATGGTAACGTGGTTGATTATGCTCGGACGATTTGGTCGCCTACTCTTTTCGTTGGCAATAATTGGAATAGGCGCACAGACATTGATCTGCTTGTACATTTCCAGTCATTCGCCTGGCCCACAGTATAAGGTTGTGCCGGTGATTCCGTGGCTGCCGGCTATCCCGAGTTTGGCCTACCCCGTCGGAGCAATCTTCATCCTCTGCGGAGTAAGCTTTCTTTTGCAACAGAAGGTGGTGGTCTCTTCCGTCACACTCGGCGTTCTCATGGTACTCTGCGGGCTCGCGTTTGATCTGCCGCGACATCCGGATCTCATGAGTGCCCCGTGGCGGACCAATGTGCTCGAGCCAATCGCTATTGGCAGCCTGGCGTGGCTCGCGTCTGGATTGGGCGGCATTCCGGGATGGCTACACCGGACGAGTCGCTATCTTCTTGCATTTGCGCTCATCGTCTTTGGCATCGCCCACTTCCAGATTCTCACCCCCATTGCCAGCATGGTGCCCGGTTGGATTCCCTGGCACCGGTTCTGGACTCTCTTCTTCGGCGCAGCCTTTATCGCCGCGGGCCTAAGCTTCGCCACTGGATTCCTGCAGCGGTGGGCGGCTTTAGGTGTGGGACTGATGTTCGCGCTCTGGACCGTGACAATTCACCTGCCGGTTCTTCTAAACATGTTGCGCACCCCCGGCGCACCTCAAGACCCCGACAAGTGGTCGGACGTGTTCATTGTCGCAGCGCTTTGGGGAGGCTCGTGGGCGTTCGCGCGCGATTTGCGCGATGGAAAAGATTTAGCCTTGGGGGGCAGATTCGAATCGGGCCTAACCAATCGCTCGAAGCCAACCGCCGGCCGCTGTGAGGTCCAGATTTGATTTTATGAACTGACCGCGCGAATCGCGGATTCCAGCTCCATAAACGCGGTCAACTTTTCATCCGCACGCACAACGAAATCCTTTCGTCGACGCGATGTGTAGGCCATTTGCGCGATCACCCCGAATCGCCCGCGCCCGTGCGGAACTCGATATGAATGGAGGCCTCCAATTTGGAATTTTCGTTCTATTTTCCATTCAAACGACGGCGCCAGTAGATCAATCCGCCGATCAGAATGAATCCGAGCGCCCCGCCAATGACCTTTAACCGAAACAGCAGAGAGTCTCCCGTATCCGGCGGAGGTATCGTTGCGATGATCATCGCAAACAAGGTGACGATCATACCGCTCAAGGCAGTGAGCCATCCGCCAATCAATCCGCCAGGCGCCAGCACGACCTCGCTGGCGTTGTCGCCTCGTCGGCGATGAATCAAAAAGACGATGAACAAATAAAGGTACGGGATGAAGTAAATTAGAATCTGTGTGTCGAGCAGGATCAGATAAACGTCCTCGATGTTCGTGCCCTTCCCGAGCACCGAGAGCAACAGAAATATCGTCGCGAGCGTCGCCTGAACGAGGATCGCCACATATGGCGTATGCCAGCGGGGATGCACCGCTCCGAAAGCCTTAGGAAAATAGCGGTCCAGCCCAATCACGAATGCCACGCGCGCAGGTCCGATCAGCCAGGCGCCCACGCTGCCGAGATTACCGATGGAGTAAAGCGCCGCGCAGAGCGGGGCAAGCCACCCCAGCGTCGGGGAAATATTATCGGCGCCGGTCTTGATCGCCTGTAGAAATCCTGAGACTACGTTGATATCCTTGTTCGGCAGGCGCCACAGCACCGCGCCCGTTCCGAGGATATAGATGACCGCGATCAACGGCGCGGAGATGAAGATTGAGCGAGGCAGATTGCGTCGTGGATTTTCGACCTCGTCACCCATCGTCGAGGCCAACTCGAGCCCCGCGAACGCGAACGCGATCGAAGCCAGCAGGTTCAACGCCGGAAGGTTTTTCAGATCGGGCTTCAAAGTCGCCAAGCTGATGTCAGTGGCCGGAGGAGCGGTCATCGCGCCGTAAGCGCCCAGCAAGATGAGAATGAGCCCGGGGACGTACGTGCCGACGCCGCCGGCGTTTTGCAACCATTTGCCCGTGCCCAGGCCGACGATGTTTATCAGGACGGCGATCCACAGCGCGCCGAGCGTCATCGGCAGCACATAGGCCCAACTGTCACTCAGTCCGCTTCCACTCTTCCCGAAGATAAAAGTCGCGATGACCGCCGCCGAAATCAGCAGGTTCGGGTAGTAGAGGACGTTGTTAATCCAGTAACACCAGCCGCACAAAAACCCATGACCTTCGCCCAACGCGCGTTTCGTCCAGAAATAGATGCCGCCCTCTTTCGGAAACCGTGATGACAGCTCGGTCACGGCCAATCCCTGCGGAATGAAGAAGAAGACGGCCGCGATCAACCACATCAGCAACGACCCTGGACCGAATTTCGCCGTCGTCCCAAGATGCCTGAGACCCAGGACGGCGACCAGATTGAACAGAACCAGATCGCGCAGTTTGAGAGCGCGTACGAGCTGCGGGGTGGTTTGTGTGGTCTCTGTAGTCATAAAACGCTGGTGATCTGAACAGAGGCTGAGTTTTTACCTCGCATCACGTCCCGCTTTCCGCTAAAATGGATTTCCCAATGGTTCCGTCTTTATCGGGCAATGCTGAATTAGGCGAAGAAATTTTCGCGACCGCTTACGAAGATTCGTCCAATCATAGTTAGATGACATCCCCACCTCCTAGCGGTTGCGTGATCGCCTCCACGAAAAGAGTTTTTGGTAAGATACTTATAGTTAGCTTGGTGCTTGGTTCACAATGGCTGGTGGCTCAGGAACCAAAGCAGGTACAAGGCTCGCCTGGGCTGATCGGCACTTGGAAATTGATTTCTTTTCAAGATAGAAAGTCCGCTGATCAGGAATGGTCATATCCATATGGTATGAATCCACAGGGTTACATTGTTTACGATACAACGGGTCATGTCTTCATTCAGATGATGAGAACCCCGCCATCCCGAACCCTTCAAATCAGGCGATGACAAGAAGCCTACACCCGAGGAAGCCGAGGCGGGTTTATGAAGGATAAATCGCCTATTTCGGCAATTATTCCGTAGATGAAGCAAATCATGTGGTAATACATCACGTGGAAGGGAGTTTGGGGCTCAGTTACATCGGCATAGATCAGAAGAGACCCTTCCAACTGACCGGTGACCGGCTAACACTCGGGGACCAGAAAACCTGGATCAGGGTTCTAGAAAGAGTGAAGTAATATCCACGCAGCTCGCTGTGGTTCGCGTTTAGGATGAAGCGGGCAGCGTGATTAAAACGCACGAGCACAACGGCGGGTTCAGAGAGTAATGAGTTCTTTTTTCTGGTGTCGGGCGTCCATTGCTTGGTAAGGGAAAATCATCATGAAGACATTACTGCTTTGCGCAACGGTGATAACCCTTGTGTTATCGGTCGCGGCTCAGGTGCCGAAGGCTACCTCCCCGCAACAATCTGCCGACTCATACATTCGCGAAAGCGAAGCGCTGTGGGCAGAATCACTAGCGACTGGCGATACAACGGCAATCGAACGCATCCTAGCGGACGACTTCATAGGCACCGATCCGAAGGGCGAACTGTATGATAAGGCGAAGATGATCGCTGACACGAAGGACGCGCCTAAATACTTCGTTTCTAATCACCTCGATCAAGTTAAGATCCGGTTCTTTGGCAATACTGCCGTGGCGCAGGGAAGTGAGTCATGGGTCCGTCGTGATGGCGGTCGTGGCCGATTTGTTTGGACGGATACTTGG
>JBKPQL010000026.1:0-4377 GCA_046734045.1 Verrucomicrobiota bacterium | reverse complement strand
GCATCCGGACCCTCGCAACGGATGCGCAGCTTCGATCCCTGTCCCGCCGCGAGCATCATTAAACCCATGATGCTTTTGCCATTGACTTCCTCTCCCTCTTTCGACACCCAAACCTCCGAGCGATAACGGCTCGCGATGCGCACAAACATCGCGGCTGGGCGGGCATGGAGACCGAGTCGGTTCACGATTGAAACGTCTTTCTCGATCCTCTGGAACTGCGCAGCGCGGCTGGCTCTTCGACTTAATAAGCCCATCATTTGATCCCTCTGTGCTGCATCAGCTCGAGCAGCCTGGTGTTAAATTCGATAGCGCTGTCACGGCCAAGACTCTTTAATTTTTGGTCCATCGCGGCGACTTCGATTAGGCGCGCCATGTCGCGACCGGGTCTCACCGGAATCGTCAAGTGCGGCACCTGTAACCCAAGGACTTCGTAAGACTCGCGATCAAGCCCAATCCGATCCACTGAGTCGACCTCTTGCCAATCCTTCAGCGTGACAACAAGATCGAGCCGCTTCTCGATTCGAATGCTCCCAATGCCAAAAACGGAAGCCACGTTGATAATACCGATCCCGCGAACCTCGATGTGATTGCGCGTGAGTTCTGGCGCCATCGCCATCAGCTCGCGTCCTTCCAGCTTAGTGATCCGTGTCACGTCATCAGACACGAGGCTGTAACCGCGTTCGATCAACCCGAGCACACATTCGCTTTTACCAATGCCGCTGGGTCCGCGGATCAATACACCTACTCCCAGGATATCCACCATGCTGCCGAACTCGGTCACGGTCGGCGAAAAATCCATCTCCAGCGCAATTGTGGCCGCGTTAATGAACTTCATTGTAATCATCGGTGTGCGAAACACCGCGATTTGCGCCTTCGCCGTTACCGCTAGCAAGTCGGGCGCCAAATGAAATCCGCGTGACATCACGAGGCAAGGGATCTTGCGCGCACACAGTTCGCCAAACCGCTTTACGCGGGTTTTGGTCGTTAGACTTTTCAGATAAGAGTGCTCAGCCGCGCCCAGCACCTGCACCCGTTTCTCAGCGAAATAGGTGTAGAACCCCGAGAGCGCCAAGCCTGGCCGATTTATCGTAGGCTCGCGAATTTTGCGATGGAATCCCACGCGTGGGCCTTCCAATTTCATCTGCAACTTTTCGGCGTGAGAATTGTAAAAGCTTTCTACCGTGACGACCGGGATGCTTTTCTGCTGATCGCTTGTCGATGTAATTGGTTGCGTCCCGCGTTGCTCTGGCATGGCGATTAACTTCTAGCGTGAATCGCGGGCAATTTCCAATCCGTAGCGCGCGCTGCCTCCATAAGGTGTTTCGGAGATCGCGCGCCGCATCTGCACCGATGAAGGAGGCGTTATCTCAAAATGCGCGCGATGACATCACCAAACGCATGAAATGCGTTGCACAGTGCCATCATCATTTCTTTTTCCACTGCGCTCCACCGAGGAGCGGCAGAACGAAAAGGTTTGCCAGGATGTCGATGACGCATCCAGCGAGGACCACAAGACCGAACCGCTGTGTGGGCGGAAAATCCGACAGCACGAAAATGGCGAACCCTGCGGCGATGATCACGTCTGAATAAACGATCCCGCGCCATTGTTCGTCGCGCGCGAATACCCAGGCATCCCAGCCTTTCTTTCCATGAAGCTGCGTCCGGCGGACGCCGAAGACGAGATGAATCATCGAATCGATCGCGATGCCGATACAGACATTCGTGGCCGGCGCCGAGATGACATCCACCGGCACATCGAACCAGCCAATCCCGCCGAGCATTGAAAGAGGCACGAGCGCCAGGCTCGCGATCATTGCAAACGCTCCGCGGATGGATCGCGCGACGACGAACGCGATGACAATGAACAACAAATTCAGCCAGAACAATCCAGTCACGAGACTCTCGGCGACCAACTTGGCTAATCGTCCCTGCAAATAATAAATGCCGCCGACGAGGTCAGCGTTGAATCCGTACTTCCGGCAAACGGCGCGAAGATCGCTCACAACATCGACGCGATACTTCGTCCGGCGCGCCTCGATCATCCGGAGCATGAAGACCGCTTCTCTGCGGTCGTCGGTCACAAAACTTTTCGATACGCGCGCATACTTCGGTTGCGCCATGATCTCCATCATTTTTTCGTAGCTGATGAAAAATGAAAACGGCGTGCGATCGCCTTCGGCCAGAAGAGTCGGCAACGAAATTACAGTCCCAACGTCTTTCTCGTCCTCCAGCACGCCGTGCAACCTCCACATTTTCTGGTAAGCCGCGTCTGTGTTCAGCCTGCTGCCGTCCCTCGCAGACACGACCAGTGTGAGCGGGTTCGAGCCGCCGGTGCGATCTACGAATTCCAAGCCGTCGCGCACT
The DNA here is from genome assembly GCA_046734045.1 of Verrucomicrobiota bacterium. GTDB lineage: Bacteria > Verrucomicrobiota > Verrucomicrobiia > Chthoniobacterales > UBA10450 > Udaeobacter. Next base: position 2,013 of record JBKPQL010000026.1, on the reverse strand, counting down.
GGCTGATTCGGCTTGAAGTAATCCATGAGGCTCGGGTCGGTGTTTACTTTGGTCAGGCCAAGTCCCAAGCTTACGCCGAGCAAAATAACGCCTAACGAGAGCAAGGCGAAACGACGCAACCAAAACGCGTGCGTAGGTTCTGCCTCCACAATCTTGCTCTTGCGCGGCACAGCCCAACGCAAGAAGGCCGGATACATCAAATAGGCACAAGCAAATGCCATGACTGTGCCCAGCACGCCGCTAAATCCCAGCTCGCGCAGCGGCTTAGCCTGAACAATCAATAGGCTGGCGAAGCCTAACGAGGCGCAGACCATCGACCAAAACGAAGGCGGAAAAGTCATGTGCCAGGCCTCTGTGGCGAGGTCCGGCGACTCTTTGCCCATGCGGTGTGCGCGGTCGGCGAGCGTTTGCCAGTTGAACGTCATGTAAACGAGATGCGACAACGCGATGACGAACACGATCGTGCCGAGGTTTACCGTCAGGATGCCGATCTTGTGGCCGAGCATCGATTGAATGAGCAACGTCAACAAAACGGCGCTCGTGCATGTGCAGAGCATTCCTATAAACAGGCGAATTGACCGGAATAGCGCAGCCATCGTCAGGCCAAACAACACAACCGCCGTGAGACTGAAGTAACGGAAATCATGCGCCAGACTGCGCCGGAGCATTTCCACTACATATGGCGGACCTGCGACGTGAATGTGAAAATCTCGCGTGTCGAGCTCATGCACGATCTGCTCCAGACGCTGGATCGGTTTTTCGGTCTGCTTGCCTTCCATGAAAATGATGACGTTGCTGGACTTGCGATCCTGCGCGATCAGCAACCGGCTCCAGAACGGGCTCTTGAGTGCGTCTTCAAAACTCTTCGGCCCCTCAGCCAAGCTCTTCACCGCGTTTACGAATCCGATGGTATGAACGCGCTGTGTCAGTTTTTGAATTCGGCCTAGATATCGTGGCGAAGAAATATCGCGCGACGACACCGCCAAAATGACTTCCGGCTGGGACGGAAAACGCCGCTCGATCTTTTTGGTTTGGAGAATTCCGGGATCGCTGGTTGAAAAGAAAAAATTCTCATCCACGACCGGCTTCAGATCCACGAGCGTCGCCACCAGCACGAACAAGATGCTGGTGATTACCAGCATCCACCAATGCGAGCCTAACATCGGGACCCACTTCTTTGGCAGCCTATAAGCCATTAACTACTAAACGTTGCTGCTCAGCCGGTTCAGCGTAATGATTGGCCTAGCTGCGCGGAATAGAGCTGAGTGTCTGCGCTATCGGCATCCGTCGCTTCGTGAGAAGCAATGTCGCCACAATCCTACCCTTTTAGATCATCGATGAGTCCGGCAAATTTCGACCGCACAACTTCCAAATTTTCTGAGCAATTACAGCGAGCGAAAACAGACAGATCTGTTATGCAGAAGTATTGTGCAAACCGCGCGCTGTTCCGATCCCATGAGGTTGCGCCCCTAACGGGATTCGAGCCCACTTTCGAAATTTCGCGATCTTGCGCAATTTCACCACAAATATGCGCTGGGCTGCGTGTTAAGGGAGAAAATGCAAATCAGCCAGTTTGCACGATTCGCGCAGAATTACGCAGTTCGAGTGTCCGATTTTGTCCGAAGAACAATACCTGCCGGAAGTCTCGCGATTCTACCGATTACAATTAAGCAGGCCGGCGTCTAGGTAGTCTGAGAGTGGCCGATTTTTCCGAAGATGTTGACTGTGAACACTCATGCTCACACTCTGACGCTGTGCGGTCGATGCACTAGTAATAAGGAATTGCGCCTTGTAAGAACCGAGCGGCAGGCCGACTTTAACTTTCGAAGAAATCTTGGTTCGAAATACCAACTCATTCACATCTCTTGTCTGTGATATAGGCTCTCTTTTTACCGATTTCAAAGGGTAGCAACCCAACATTGGCAGTGACAATGATCATGTACGTATCGGTATGTCACCGAAGGTGGCCAGTGATAATCCGTCACGCCACGGCGTGTAATTTCTCGCTCGATG
>JBKPQL010000025.1:0-7566 GCA_046734045.1 Verrucomicrobiota bacterium | reverse complement strand
AAAGCTACGGCGTGGCGGGCAAGTGACCTGTGACAAGCTAAGAAGAAGCTGAGGCTGAAATCAGAAATCAGAAATCAGAGATCAGAGATCAGAGATGGACGTTCTTTAGTAGTGCTGGCCGACGTATTCCCACATCTGGTGATGCCAGTAGGGCCATTCGTGCCCGCCCTCCGGGCCCCAGTCATCCAGATGATGAGCAATGCCGCGATTCTTGAGGATCTCGGACATTCGATAGGTCGGCCCGCTGTTCTCCCATGGACCACAGCCCGTCACGAGGTGGATGTCGCAACTCGCGTACTGATGAAGATACCAGGGATCACTCTGGTTGGATATATAGTCTACCGGATTATTGAAGTAGAAGTTGTCGTCGTACATCCCGTCCATGGAGTCCCGCATGTCGTAGATGCCCGAGAGCGCGTAGCAGCGCTTTACGTGGTCGGGATGCTTAAAGAGCGTGTTGGCCGCATGATAGGCACCGAGCGATGCGCCCAATGTGGCGATTCCGATGCCGGGCGTCTGGCATTGAGAGTCGATGAACGGGAAAACCTCGTTCGCCACATAGGCGTCGTACTGCGCCTGCATCCAACTCCGATGGAAGGGGTGCGCTCCCTTGTTTGCGAACGAATCGCTCTGCACGCCGTTGATGCAGAAGATTCGGATTCGCCCTTGGTCCAGGTACGGGCTGAGGGTGCGAATCATGCCTTGACCTTCCATCTCCCATTCGTCGCCGCAGCTCGTCGGAAAGGCGAGGATGGGCGTACCGTAGTTGCCGTAAATCGCGACGCCCATGTCGCGATTGAGACGGTGCGAGTACCAACGCTGATGGTCACGATGCATGCCGTGCGAGGATACCCGCTTCGCGGGAAGTTCCATATCCCAAGCACCAAGTTCCAATCAGCGGGTCCGCGGTCGGCCTCAAGCCCGGTGTGACGATCGCGTGCCGCGTACACGCGCGGAGCAGCATGGAATCGCCGGCGTCATTTAGCATCAACGAATCGGTTAACCGAAAGTATCCGACTGCGGATCCCAAAAGTCGCCTTCCAGGCCGAGGCGCGCGAAGATGGAACACATCTCATTGGCCTGGGGGCGCCGCGAGTTTTCTTGTAAGCGCGTCGAATACCAGGTCGTCGCGAGCGTCCATAGCTGGTCCATCGTGACGAGCGGCCGCAAGGGATAATCATGCGCGGCGCACCACTCACGAACCCGTTCTTCCGACCGGAAGAAAAGCATGTTGCTTCAGGTGAAAACAATGTCGTCCCACCACTTGGCCGCGGGAACAAGGCAATGAAAAAGCCAGCGGCACGGCGGCGGACCTTCCAAACCAATCTCCAGTGAGAGCGGTTCACCGGATTGCTCGCAGCGCGACTGAACCTGCCCGGGGCGATGCAGCGCCGCCGGTATGCCGAAAGAATCCCAGGCGCAGTTAGCGAAATACTTCGTCTCATCGACGATTACGACATGTTGGGTGGGTACGCCGGAAAACGGCGGAGCCATCCGGATGGACACTCCATCGGGTTCCAACACCAACACTCGTTGAGCGCGCAGCCTGAGATAGGCTTCCCGAACGCTGCTGACGTCGGCGTAAACGAGTTCGGCTACAACTTGCAGCGATGGCCTTTGCCCGGTCTCGGCGAAGTGCCGGTAAATCGCCAGTTTCGTCTGCGTATCGAGATTCATGAACGAGGCCCGGCATGCCGCTATTTTTTATCGGAAGGCGCGGACAGAGGGAGATCGGTATTCCAGATATCGACTGCGACCTTCCAGTTTCCGTCAGCCTGCTTTTTCCAGACCGCCACATATTTTCCGCGATCGATGGAGGGCTTACCGCTGTCGTCAGGCGCGCTCATTTGATAGGCTCCGGTTGAGTAGGCCAGATCTCCCGACCCGGCCGCCGTCACCTTCGTCGGCTTCCAACTCAGAGCGACGCCGGGGATGGACAGCAACCTTTGAAAGATATTTCGGATTGATTCGTTTGTGGTCGCGATCGCGGCGTGTGCCGGCAAGACGACGGCGTCATCTGCGTAAAACGAAAGCAGCTTTTCGAGATCTCTGGACTCCGCGGCTTTGGACCATTGCGCGTCTTGATCCCGAACGGCTTGCTCAATTTTCGAGTCTGCTGCCGATACCGAGCAGATGAATGTGAATAGAAAGAGAGCAATGCAGGGTTTTGTTTTCATGTATCCATCGAGCCCGTAATTGAACGTTACGTCAACGCTTTTCCAAAGCTTCGAACAACCTGATGCGCGAAAGTTTTCGCGAGTAGGCGGGCGTGACAGGTGAGAGCGTAAAGCTCCGTTGGAGCCACGCTCCTTTACGGAGTTGAGAGAAAATCCGGTCCGACAGAAGGAAACAAAGGGAATGAAGGCTCAGCTGGAATTTTCGTTTACTTCGTTGCCTTCTGTTAAATCCTTTGGAACCCGGTGATTCCTGTCGATTTGCGTACTCTCCGATGATTTTCGCCACCGCGCGTTTGCGATGTCGGCGGACGAATCGCAGAAGTATGCTAGCGAACATGAAAGCACCGTCTGTCCTATCTTGCGCGATCTCTTCTCTTGAAGCTGTAGTGATCAGAGCCAACACTAAATTCAGGACCGAGAAGAAACAAAACGAGCAGCAATCATGAACATGAAACTAGAAGTGGTAATCATCCCTGTTTCCGACGTCGATCGCGCCAAAGCATTCTATGAAAAACTGGGGTTTCGATTAGATATCGACATCGTGAATGAAAACTTTCGGGGTGTACAGTTCACTCCTCCTCGCTCAGAGGCATCGATCATCTTTGGCAAGGGAGTCACGTCGGCCAGATCTGGGTCGGCGGACCTGGTACTGGCCGTGGATAACGTTGACGCCGTCCGCGAGGACTTAATCGCTCGCGGCGTTAACGTCAGCGAGGTCTTCCACTACGCCGGAGGCCCCTTTAACGACACCGTGGAGAACCCGCGCGTCGTTGGGCGCGACCCGGAAGGTCGTTCCTATTTCTCGTTTGCCTCGTTTGAGGACCCAGACGGGAACCGCTGGCTGCTCCAGGAGATCACGACACGACTTCCCGGCCGTGAATGGGACGAGAAGGCAGCACGATCCATGGACGTCGCGACTCTTGCAGAGCTCCTCCACGAAACCTCGGAGCACCACGACCATTACGAGAAGACGCACGCCGAACATCACTGGTGGGACTGGTACGCCCCCTACCTGAACGCGCGTCAAAACGGAAGCAGTCCGGAGGAGGCAGTCGCCGCCGCCAACCGTTACATGGACGAGGTCCATCATGTTCCTGCCCGATGAGCTGTTGAGTATTCTCAATTACATGAAACCGTATTATGTCTTATCTTTTCTTTGTGGCGCCGCGGTGATGCTCGGCTTCAGCACGCTTACCGGATCAACGACTCTGCCGCATCACGTTTACGAGCTGCGCCTGTATCACGTTCATGAGGGTAAAATGGATGCGCTCAAAGCGCGCTTTGGCAATCACACGGACGCAATCTTCAAACGGCATAACATGAAGAGCATTGGTTATTGGGTACCGGAAGACGCGCCAGGTTCTCAGAACCTGTTCATCTACATTCTCGAACATCCCAGCCGTGAGGAGGCAGAGAAGAACTGGGCTGCATTTAAAGTCGATACGGAATGGCAGAAGGTGAAGGCCGAATCGGAAGCAAGCGGTCCACTGGTCGATCAAGAAGATCGGTATTTAATGGACCCGACCAGCTATTCGGCGCTCAATTAGTCGAGATTCGAAGTGATCCGCCTACGCTTGAGGCTACGGCGTGACAATGGCTCAGAGAATCGACAATGTGATTCGAGCGAGCAGATTGAAGAATGTTCGTCGGGCATTACGGTGTCGCCTTCGCGGTCAAAACGGAGCGAAACAAAATCCCACTCTGGGTTTTGTTCGTGGCCGTGCAGTTACTGGATTTTTTGTGGGCGCCGTTTGTTCTGCTTGGGATCGAGAAGGTGCGTTTTGTTCCCGGAATCACCGCGACAAATGCGCTCGATCTTTATTACATGCCTTACACGCACAGCCTCATCGGCGCGTTCTTCTGGTCGGCGGTAGCGTTTGCAATTTACAGAATCGGCTGGCGCAACATTGCCTCGAATAGCGCGGCGTTACTGGTGGGTTTCGCCGTTTTTTCGCATTGGCTTCTTGATCTGATTGTTCATCGCCCCGATCTCCCCATCTATGACGACACGTTGAAAGTCGGCTTTGGTCTTTGGGATTACAGAGGCATCGAATTTGCATTGGAAATCGGAATTCTTCTTGTGGGCGCCGTTGTTTATTTGAAACGTAACGGCGCGATCGCGCGGAAAATCGGAATTATCATTTTCACTGCCGTGCTGGTCTTGATTCAAACCAGCAATACCTTCTTGCGCCGGCTGCCCTCGTCCGATCGCGCCTTTGCGATCACGGCGCTCGTGTTCTACACGGTCTTTGCGGTCATTGCGTTCCTTCTCGAGAAGCGACGCAAAGAGAGTTGAGACAAAAGGAGTTGAGAGTTAAGGGTTCCTCCTTCGTTAAAACTACGGCGTGACAAGTGAGCGTTGAGAGAAAAACCGGAAACCGGATACCGAAAAGCAGATACCAGAAAGGATTGCAGTGTGGGCAACTGGGTCAACGGATCTCCGGTCACGGTAAGTGAGCTAAGAAGTCGTCGACGATTCTCCAGGTTTGCTCTGGCTGTTCCAGCCATGGCATGTGCCCACATTTGTCGATAAACGTGAGCGTCGAATTCTTGATTAGCGAATGCGCTTCACAAACGTTCGCTTCTCCGGCCAGATCTTGCCGGCCCTGAAGAAGAAGGACGGGAGCTAGGATGGTTTTGAGCTTCGGTCGGATGTCATACTTACCCTCGGCCTTCAAAAAGGCGGGGGAAATACGGAAATTGTAATCATTAGGATTAAGTTCTGCCGCCATCTGCAAAGCCTTCTTTCGGTCGTAGAAATAAGCTATCGTCGCTGCACGCAAGCGTTCAAATGCAGCCCGGTCAGAATCAGCTGCCTCTCGTGAAGGGTCTCGCCAAAAGTCTCGCGCTTCGATTTCACACGGCCCTAGTCGCATGTTTTGATTGTCGGAGAATACACCGAGGTACTCGAAAGTGATCGGACCAGAACCAACCGTGACTACTGCGCGCACTGCACCGGGGTGTGTTCCCGCATAAGCAAGGCCCAGGATCATTCCCCACGAGTTTCCCACCACGATAAATTTCTCAGCGTGCAGTTGCTTGCGGAGCGCTTCGATATCTTCCATGTACGCGTTCAGATTGATCGTGGACGAGTCATACCGTGGCAGCTTTGATCTACCGGTTCCGCGTTGTTCCCACATAATGCACCGATATTTCCTGCCGAGCTCGTCAGCGATACCTTGCATGGAGTGGATGTCTTCACCGGGCCCGCCACTCAAGACGAGCACATAATCACCACTCGTCGTGCCGACGATCTTATAGAACAGATCGATTCCATCGCGTGTGACCCTGCCATCGACGAAATTCTGCTGCGCCGCGCCAAGATCTGCGCGCGCTGCGCCAGATAAATTGAGCAGACAGGCAGTTGCGAGCGCGGCGATGTGCGATCTGAATCCCGCGCTGCCGATCCGATGTATGACTCCCAATCTCATCCACGCAACTCGATCAACTCGTTCCCTGCCGTACGCGCGTGAAGCGAAAGATGTTTTTTCCGGTCTTGCCCTTGAACTGATACGACCATTCCTGAGTCAGATGATCGTTATCTTCCTGGATGACTGTGAGGCCGGTATTGTGAAAATCGTCGGGCGATTTGAGGCCGGTAACCCGAACAAGCGAAAATGCCAACGGTTTCTGCACATCGGTGATGACCGGCGTTACCATCTGTGGCTGATTCTTGGCCGAGCAGTAATGGGTGGCGATCAGATGGTCGCCGTCTACGGTGAACATCGTAATCATTTCCGGTCCCTTCTGGGGCCGACATTCCTCCATCAAAGCACTGCCATTTGCAGTCACCGTATAAATCAAAGTGGTGTTGACGCCGTCCATTTCTCCCTTCCACTCGCCTTTGAGTGATGTCAGCCGATCAAACGCCTGCTCACTTTTGGTCTTGTCTCCAGCCAACGCAGCCGATGCCATAACAACTAAGGCCACGCCGACTGATTCAAACAAAACGGTGCGTTTCACAGTTATTTGGGATGTCGGCTCGATTTCGCTGTCGAGACCTTGCTTGTCAGACGCCGCTGCTTGCTACCTGGGAACGTTCGCGGTTGCTTGAAGACGGTTTCAAACACGATGGCTTTGAATCGCTCAAGAGCTGCGGGACTTCTTTCCACTTTCATTCGGAGAATCGCGCCTTCCCACGAGGCCAAGAGGAATTCGGCCAGTTCCGTGGGCTCGAACTGTGACTCGATTTCGCCGGCAGACTGAGCTGCCGCAATGCAGCCCGCAAATAGCGCTCGCCATTCTTGAAAAATTGCATCGAGACGCTGCCGCAAGCGCTTGCTGTGAGAGCTGGCTTGAAGACTGAAGTCGCCGATCAAACATCCGATCATCCAGCGATCGCGCTCCAGCTTGTCGGTAATGACGTCGAGATAGCGCTTGAGCCGCTGACGGGGCGTAAGAGTCTCATCGTCCAGGGCCTCGTTCACTAATCCCTTTAAATAGTCAAAGTATTGGTCGAGCACTTCCACGGCGAAGTCCTCTTTCGAACGAAAATGGTTGGTGAAGGAACCTTGCGGTGCACCGGCCGCCGCGCAGATATCGCGCACGCTCGCTCCATGATAACCGGACCGAAACATAACGGGCAACCCGGCCCGCAATATCTTGTCACGCAAAGAACGCCTGCCCATTGGTCAATCAATACGCACGTGCGTATTGGAATGTCAAGCGACAAGTCTGATCAGTCGAGAAATTCAATCACTGCGATCGCAGGCCGTTGCGCTCGCAACACATATTTTTGAATTTTGCCGGTTGCAGGAAACGTAAGAAGGAAGAAGTAAGATTGAAGAAGTTCACAGAAGTGATGTGTGATGTGTGACGAGTGACGAGCAAGGGCCGGGCGATGTGGCGTGGTTTGCGCCTAACCACGTAGAACGTGGCGGGCACTCGAAGATCTAGAGGAAGAGTAGGTGCGCGGTGGCACTTAACGGGCGACAGTTGTCGCCTCATGCCGTTTCGCGCACTTCATCTTTCACCGCAAATTCTGCAGGCGGTTCGGGATTCGGGTTACACCGAGCCGACTCCAATCCAGATTGCGGCCATTCCACTCATTCTCGCGGGAGACGATGTCATCGGCATCGCCCAGACTGGGACGGGGAAGACCGCCGCTTTCGTTCTGCCGATTTTGATGAAGCTCGCAGAATCGAGACAGACCGTTGCTCGCCACGGCGAGTTAACTGCGAACCGTCGCGACCAGAAACATAACCTGCACCGGCTGCGCGCGCTGGTGTTGGCGCCGACGCGTGAGCTCGTGGTGCAGATCGAGGAGAACGTTCGCGCTTACGCGAAACACGTTCCGTTGCGCATGGCCACGGTTTTCGGCGGCGTGAGTGAACGTCCGCAGATCGAGGCGTTGCGTTCCGGTGTCGATCTTGTCGTAGCCACACCGGGG
>JBKPQL010000024.1:0-19289 GCA_046734045.1 Verrucomicrobiota bacterium | reverse complement strand
GACGCGCCTAAATACTTCGTTTCTAATCACCTCGATCAAGTTAAGATCCGGTTCTTTGGCAATACTGCCGTGGCGCAGGGAAGTGAGTCATGGGTCCGTCGTGATGGCGGTCGTGGCCGATTTGTTTGGACGGATACTTGGGTTCAACGAGATGGCCGCTGGCAAATTGTCGCCGCGGAAGACTTGATTGCGGCGCCAGTCCCAGCAAAGAGCGATCAGAAATAAATTGCTATTTATGACCTACGCAATCCAAGAAGTTGCTGCACTGGACTTTGCTCGTGTGGCGACGTGATTTCGACCCCTTATCGCCCATTCCATTTCGATAAAAGCGGTCAGCTTTTCATCCGCCCGCACAACGAAACGCTTTCCGTCATCGCGATGTGCGTCCAGCAATCCAGGTCGTTCGCCCGCAAGAATCAATCGCTGACACACAGCCCCAACTCCAACTGGCTTAGCTGAGATTGTCAGCAATGATTTCCCAGTACTTGACACCCATGTTTATCAAGAAATCTCCCTTAAGCTCCTTCCTGTTCATTACCCAAATATGTCGTATTCAACGTTTGTCTTTTAGATTACAAGGTCGCATGGAGGCGCTGCTATGCGGTTGATCAATAAATTGACGCTGCCGCTATGGCTCTATGCACTAATCGCGACGCAGGGAACGCCTTTTGTTGAACAGTCCCGTCCAGACCCGCCGACCTTTGCCCAATCATGGCTCAAAAGAGTGCAAGAGCAGACACACGCACCGGGCTTGGTTTTGACACTTGTACGAGGGGATAGCGTTATCAGTTCCGCGGCCATAGGCGTGGCAAACCAAGAGACCGCTCAGCCACTGACGCCGACGACCCTGTTCCGAATTGGTTCTGTGACGAAGAGCTTTACAGCGGTAGCCGTTCTGACTTTAGCAAGCCAGGGTCGCGTAGAACTGGACAAGCCCATTGGCAATTATCTTCAGAGTCTCAATCACTCATTGAAAGCGTCAACGTTGCGGCAACTGCTCAGTCACACCGCGGGATTCAAAGAATCGCCCCCCAGCAGGTGACTTTTCGCTGTTTGAACCGCATGACAACGGCGCAATGCATCAGATGATTGCAGGATGGGGGCCCGAGATGCTCTTTGCGCCTCCTGGGGAGATCTTTTCTTATTCCAGTAGTGACTACGCTCTTCTAGGCGATTTGGTTGCCACCCTTATGGGCAAGCCGTACCCCGAGGCGATGAAGGATCTGGTTCTAAAGCCATTGGGTATGGAGCACTCGATGTTTAGGCCGACGGAAGCTATGACTTATCCAATTAGCCAAGCTCACGTTCCGGATCAGAATGGCAAGATAAAAGTACAACGGCCGTTTACAGACAATTCGGACTTCTGGGCGTCGGGATTCATGTTCTCAAATGCAGAAGACCTGACGCGCTGGGTAATCTGTTTTCTGAACAATGGTAACTTAAGCGGAACTAGCGCACTTCCCGCAGGTCTTCCTGAACAGATGATTCAAATCCCTGCGGCGAAATGTCGAATTGCGGAGTCACGTTACGGCTTGGGGCTCGAATTTGGGAAGATAGGCGACCTCGACGTAGTGGGCCATGTGGGGAATCTTCCCGGCTTCACGGCGTATGTACGAATGATTACCCAGCCGAAAGGTCGGCGTCGTTGCTCTTGCAAACGTCAATCAGGCCAATCTGGACGAGGCGACAGACGAAGCTCTCTGCTATCTCCTGAACAGGCGTCCGCCTCGCACAACTTCTACCACGACGACTAGCAGCGGTCCCGACCTACAGAACTTTGTAGGGCAATACGAAAACTCCTCACGAATATCGATCGTTTTCCGAAATGGTCAGTTGTTCTTGTTCGCCGATCCGAAAGATAAGTATGCATCCCCCGCGATGCGGGCCGGGATGCCCTTACGGCGTACCGGCAGCTATCAGTTCGCACGGCGTTATCCCGGGGACGTTTTCTTCGTAATTGGACCAACAGGAAAACCTCGATACATGCTGCTTCATGATGTCGCTTACAAGAAGATCGAATGAAAGCTGAGTGCCGCTAACCGCCAATTCTAGCTCCACAAAAGCCAGTCAACTTCTCATCGACACGCACAACGAAACGCTTTCCATCGTCGCGATGCGCGTCTGCAATCCGGATTGTTCTGAGACGCAGCTCCAAATGGAGAAAATTTCGCTAGCTCAATATTCGTAGTAGTACGATCCGCCATAATAACTGTGCCACGGGTAGTACGGATAATAATCCAGCCCATAATCAATGTTGTAGCGGTACTCCGGTGTGTGATAAGCATCGGCATAATAGTCATACCCTTCCGCGCATCCACTAAGTGAAAGAACAAAGAGGGCCGCGCACAGCAGCGAAACCATCGTTCTTGCGATTGAATTTGTCGTTGTTGATGTGAATGAGTTCATATGCTGTTTTGCCTTTTCCATCGTGTTTATCCTGCGCTGGCAAGGTCTGAAAGAGAGGAAGAAGGGCCGACAAGAGGGCTTTTCTTGCGCTCAGATTCAGATCTTTGACGGCGCCGAGTATGGAAGAACTCCCGCCGGTTTGTCAAGCCAATTCGCTGCCAGCGCGAATCGCTGATTCGAGTTCCACAAAGGCAGTTAGTTTTTCATCCGCAACGAAACGCTTTCCGTCGCCCCGATGTGCATCAGCAATCCAGATCGTTCGCCCCTGAGAATCAATCGCTGAGACGCAGCCCCAGCTCCGTCCTGCTTTGCTGAGATTGTCCCGAAAGCTTTAGTGATTGTTCTCGGCCAATTCCGGCGCGGGGCGATTCATCTGGATTTGCGCGCTCACTTTCTGCAAACCCGCAGTAAGCGCTTCAATTTGCTTTTGCTGCTGCACGATTGTCGCTGGAAATCTCGCTTTAGATCTTCCACTTTGCGATGTTCTTTGAGGAACTCGTTGAGCAACATTGCGTTGATCGATTCGTAACGCACAACATTAGGCTTGCCCTCTGTATCGCGTGCGACTAGATCGGGGTCTATTTTCTCTACATCCTCGGCGATGAGTCCAAAGCGCTCTGCACGGTCCGGATCGACCTGCTGTTTGTACCGAAATTTGACTGGCTTAAGGGCGAAGAGCACCTCGCTGGATCGATCGATTGGTGTGATATCCTCCTTATAACGTTGCGACGAGGCGGTCACGACGTACCCAAGTCTATTGCCATTGACCGCACTTACAGTAACAAATACGCCACTGTTTTGCGGCGTAACGCCGATATTTCTGATGCGAGTGGTATTACTTTCGCTGGCGGCACCGCGTGCACCAACGCCAAGATAAACATTACCGCTGCCCGCAATGAGATCGATTCCTGCGCCCCTTCCCACGGCAGTGTTGTTGTTACCAGTGGTGTTGTTATATAGCGCTGCAGCTCCGATCGCAGTGTTGTTAACACCGCTGGTATTCGAAAGGAGGGCATCATCACCGATACCCGTATTGCTGCTACCAATGGTGTTGTTAATAAGCGCCTGATCGCCAAAGGCGTTGTTCGCATTGCCGCTTGTATCCTTTTCAAGGGCGAGAGCACCTACGGCATTATTGTAGTTGTTGGTCTTGTGGTTAAGGAGTGCAGACACGCCGAGAGCATTGTTGCGAAACCCTGTGGTGTTGCTATACAGCGCATTAGCTCCGATCGCCGTATTCCAGCTGCCCGTGGTAAGGCTGAAGAGAGCATTAGTTCCCTCAGCCGTGTTGCCGTTGGGATAGGCGCCATCCGGTGCTGGACTAACCGCCTGCGCCAGCGGCGAAACAGCAAAGCAAGCGAGCAGCAGTAGGGCGAGTAGAGAACCACGCAGCCAAGGCGCGCGTTCAATCGAGTGTCTTAGTGGGAGACTTGTTTTCATAACGCACAGAGTTTTACACAAAATGTTGCCAACTTGGCGAGCAAAATGAGCTTCTCGAAATCGATTTGACCTTGGGTCTTGCTTTTACGATGAAGCAGTCTGCGTGACCGAGACGCACGAGGACGCGGGCGATTTCAAGCAGTGGGTGAAAAGGCGTTCGCGGCTAAGAACCCGGCGGGCAGATTTGTTTTGCGGCGAGTTGACGCTAGATATCGGTGTTCGTAGGCTTTGTTTTGTCTCGTTCGGCCGAAACCGACTCGGGATTAGCTGAAGAGTAACATCATGCCGACGTACATTAGTTTGGTGCAATTCACTGACAAAGGCATCCAGGCTGCTAAGCAGACGACCCAACGGGTGGCCGACTGGGCCGCCAAGGTGCAGTCGATGGGGGTTAGCATCAAGCAGATGTACTGGACGCTCGGTCAGTATGACCAAGTATGCGTCTTCGAGGCCCCGGACGACGAGACGGCCGCCGCTGTGTTGCTGGCGGCGGAGATGCTGGGCAACATCCGCACACAGACAATGCGGGCTTTCACGGCCTCCGAGATGGATAAGATCCTGGCCAAGGTGCCCTGATCAGGCCGTGGCAGAGGAGAAACTTTGCACATGGCCAGCTTCAGCAGTGAACATTGTAGCCCGTTTAACGCTTTTAGTGGTTACTTCCATCTCCTCATCTGCTCGGGAAACGGGCATTGCGCGCAATCGGAGTTGTCTTGCATGCAAAAGTCTTCGTAGATCTGGAGCAACCCTTGCTGGTGCGCGATGGTTCGCAGAAATCGCTTCCGGCGCGGATCACTTCCGAAAAGACGCGTCGCAGCGGTTTCAAGTCTGCGATTGGATAATTGCGCAGGGAACTTCGCATATTCCGGCGATACCTCGACATCTTCAGAGAGCCACCACAACGGGAACAGTACATTCGCCAGAATATCGGCGAGGCGCGATCCGCCGATGAGTGCCATGGCCCTCGTCGATGCAGCGGCTGTAAGGGTGTAATGAAAATTCCAAAACGGATGTTCGAGGCCGCGAAAGAAGCCGTGCGCTGCGGAGATGTTGCGTTTGGCTAAGGCGCGCTGAAGTCCCAACCATTCGCGCGCCAACGTCGCCAGCGCAGCCAGGCGGCGCTGCGGATGATTAACGGGGCGGGTATTACTGATGCGCCAGATCTTAGTGGGCAAGATCAATCGCTGCAGTGCATCGCGGTGCGGCCACCAGCGATCCCATAATTGCCGCACATACGCGCGCGTCGATTTTTTGTAAACATCCAAGTCCGCCGTTTCTAGGAAACCAGCCACGCCGAAGAGCAGCGATTCAGCATCCTGGGGCTTTTCGCGCAGAAATTTCAATGGTAACCGCTGGGCGATAAGGGTGAACGGCAATTTGTTCTCTTTGTAACCAAGCGCTGCCGCCAACTCCTGAAAAAGCACTTCATCGCGTCCGTGGCTGTCGATCTTGTTGCGAATCCGATTCGCTTTTTGCTGCAATCGGAATCGCGCGGCGGCGTCCAGGATGCTGCGGACGCGTTCTTCCGGCAAATCTCTCAGTGGCGCCTGACAACGTCCCGGTCGGGCCAGCGGGACATTCGCATTAAACGCCTCCGGTAACGCTGTGAGATCGATCCAAACCTGCGGGACGTTGCGGTTCGATTTCGTTCGGGCGAAAAATTCGCGGTCGCTCTTCTCGACGAATACATGGAGCACAGTCTCTTCAAATGCCGGATTGATGGCGTGCCCGTGGGCTTCCCAGTTGCGATCGAGCACATCGATCTCGATGCACCCGCGAGTGGGTTCGGCTCCATTGATGGAAATTGCAGCATCGCGGAAATCCGGTCCGGCTTCGCGATTCCAAACACCAAACTGGACGATATCGATCTTGTCGCCCGCAGTGCTGACCAAATGTTTCCCAACATCTCCCGCAAACCACCGCGCTTGCAGTTCCAGCTCCGATGGAATCCGCGGTGCGACAAAGAGCGCCCGCTCGCGAACGCGGGGAGTCGCGCGCATTTCTGCGTAGCGCTCTGCGAGCGTGCTCACGCGGGGATTATGAGAAGTGCGCGCGCAAATGTCACGCGCGGCATTCGCCGAATCACGTCGGCGGACGAGAGACCGCCGCTCCTTGTTCCTGCAGCGCCGGTTGGCATAGCCGGTCGCACAGCTCGCGAACAATCTGCTCGACTAACGTCGCATCGGATCGCGGGAAGATGAATGAATACTTCGGGCCCTTCCCGGCTGCAGCCGCAATCAGGAGGTTCTCGGACAGAAATCGCGGCTCACGGCTTACGACCGAGCCTTCCAAATCAATCGTGCGAGCAAATTTCCGCGTGACGAAAATGAGGCTGTGCGGTTCTTCGTTCGTGGCGACGAGGGCGCCGAAAAGATTTGATGAAATTCGTCCGCCTCTGCCGAGGCGTCGTCGGGCAGGCCGACCCGCTCCGCTGATGCACCGCGCAGTCCAGGCAATTGTTTCGCCCAAAACATTTTCACGGGCGAAAACAGACGCGAGCCGTGTCGGCAGTGCCACCGGCAGTTTCGCACCTCGGTCACAATACGCCGGCAGATTTATCTTTTTCCAGGCCAGCCAGATTTTCGCTTTCATCGCGCGCAGGATTCTTGGTGCAAAATAGAAGAAGGCAGCGATGCCGAGTAACAAGATGGCCAGGGCAAGCAGCGGATTGAAATGCACTAGAGCAAGTCCGCCGAGGACCGCGGCGTCTTCACCGAGACTGAGGCCGATGTTCGAAAACGGTTCGGGCGATGTGTTGCTGGCGAGGCGCGTCGCCGCTTTCGCGGTGTGCGCTACGAGGCTGGCACCGCCAGCCAGCAATGCGACGATCACCGTAAGTGCAGGACTCGGATGACCGAGCACTTGAATGGCGAGCAACGCCCCGCCGATCGGGCGAATCACAGTGTGGACCGTGTCCCAGATGGAATCGACCCATGGAATTTTATCGGCAAAGAATTCCAGGAAATAGAGAACACCAGCGACGGTGATGATCCACGCGCTGCCGAGGACTTCGAGCGATTGATACTGCGGCGCGAGAGTGATCCAGTGAAAATGGATGGCCAGTCCGGTGACAAAAACTGTCAGGTAAAGATTGATGCCTGCCAGCGTGGCGAGACCGAGCGCCACAGCGAGCAGATCGAGTTTTTCCACGGGAGCCACTATACGACGGAGTTAAGAGGTTAAAAGAAGAGCTCTCTTTTTAACGTTGTAACGTTTGTAACGGTTTTAACTTCGTTGATAATCTGCGCCATGCTCGACATTCGGCTGATTCGGGAGAAACCGGATTTTGTTCGTGAGCGGCTCGCTACGCGCGGCGGCGGCGATGAAGCGAAAATCGACGAGTTGCTTCGTGTCGATGCGGAGCGACGCAAAGCCGAGACCGAGTTGCAACGATTCCAGTCCCAACGCAATCGCCTGAGCAAAGAGATCGGCGTAAGAAAATCGCGCGGCGAAGCAACAGACGATCTCGAATCGAGTGTTCGAAAGATTGGCGAGCAAATCGTCGATCTCAATTCTCGCGCAAACCTGCTCGACGGTCAGCAGAGAGATTTGTTACTGGAAATTCCAAATTTGCCTCATCCGAGCGTTCCGATTGGGAAGGATCCGAGCGCCAATCGCATCGCGCGCAGTTGGGGTGAAAAGCCGCGATTAACCGAGCCCGCAGATCATCTCGCGCTCGGGGCGAAGCTAAAGCTCTTCGATCTGGAGCGTGCGGCAAAGCTTAGCGGCAGCGATTTTATCTGTTTCACGGCTGCAGGAGCGAAGCTAGAGCGCGCTTTGATCAATTTCATGATCGACCTGCACACACGCGAGCACGGTTACACCGAGATCAGTCCGCCGTTCCTGGTCCGGCGCGACTGCATGATCGGCACGTCGCAGCTGCCCAAATTCGAGCCGGACATGTATGGCTTGGAACAGAACCAGCTTTTTCTTGCACCGACTGCGGAAGTTCAGCTGACAAATCTTTATCGGGATGAAATCCTGAATCTGGTCGACCTCCCGAAAAAGTTGGTCGCTTATACACCCTGCTTCCGGCGAGAAGCCGGCGCCCCGGGCCGCGAGACGCGCGGCATCATTCGCGTCCACCAGTTCGACAAAGTGGAACTGGTGAAAATCACGACGCCGGAAAAATCATACGAGGAATTGGAATCGCTCACGTCCGACGCTGAACGCGTCTTGCAACTCCTTGGTTTGCATTATCGGGTGGTCGAACTTTGCACCGGCGATTTGGGCTTCGGCTCGGCCAAGACTTACGACCTCGAAGTCTGGTCGCCGGGACAAGACGCCTATCTGGAAGTTTCGAGCTGCTCAAATTTCGAAGATTTTCAGGCGCGCCGGATGCAACTTCGATTCAAAGATCGCGATGGGAAAAATCGGTTTTGCCACACGTTGAACGGATCGGGGCTGGCGTTGCCCAGGTTATTCGCGGCACTGATCGAAACCTATCAGCAACAGGATGGCTCCGTGAGCGTTCCCGAAAAAGTGCAGACCTATTTCGGCGCGAGCGAGATTCGTTGAATTGTAGCGGCGTTTGTGTCAACCGCCGAAGCCGCCGGTGAGCTTTGTCACCTCGGATTGCGCGAGTGCCTTGCCTTGTTCGATTGCCTGGTTCACGGCGCTTAAGACAATTTCCTCGAGAAATTCCACATCGCTTGGCTCGACAACATCCTTGTCGATCTTGATCGCAATGATGTTGCCCGCACCGTTCGCTGTCACTTTCACCTTTCCGCCGCCCGCGCTCGCCTCGACAGTTTTCTTCTCGAGCTCAGCCTGGGTTTTAGCCATTTGCGCCTGCATCTTCTGAGCCTGCTTCATCAATTTGTTTAAGTTCATGAAATTTAATGGCGGAATCAGGACCTTATTTCCGCTTTGAACAGTTCGATGGCTTCCCGGATCAGCGGCTCATCTTTGAACGATTCCGCCGACTTTGCCCCGCCGGAAACAGCTCTGAACGCTTTCGGAGGAAGAATCCCTTCCTTCGCCACGAATTTTACTGACCAATCGCGTCCGCCGGCTTCGCTTAGAAGCGTTTCCAGCTGCCGTCGATTATTTACGCTCGCTAGCGCTTCAATCTTTGGCTTGTCATCCGGCGAATGTCCGAGCAAAAAATTGCGGCCGTCAATTCCAATCGGACGAATGGCTTCGCCTAATGTCCGCAAAAAGCTTTTCGCTGGAATCTTCGCGAGCACCTTCTCCCAAATCTTTTCAGGATCGACAGGCGCAGCTTTCTCCTCCACGCGCGCCGGACCGGACTGGTAGCCGGGATCGATGATCCCGGCTTTGCCCGCGGAGGATTTCTTGCCGCCGCGGTCGGCGCCCGCGCCTACAGGTTTCGCATTGCGAAGTTCGCCGAGTTTTTCAATCACCTCATCGAGTGTTGCCTGCCCGAGGCTCTGGATTGCCTTAATGATCGCAACTTCGAAATGCAGCTTTTTGTTTGGCGCCCATTTCATTCGGCCTTCGCCTGCGGCAAATTGATCGATCATCTCCAGCAGCCGATCGTTCGTGATCAACTCAGCATGTGCGGCGAGCGATTTTTGCGCCTCAAGATCGACATCTTCACTCAATGCGTCTGGCTTGGCCTTGAACACCAGCAGATCGCGTAGATAAGCGATCAAATCCGACATGAGTCGCATCATGTCCTTGCCGGCTTCACTTTGCTGGTAGAGCAGATCGATCGCTGCCGGTGTCTCACTGCGCAAAATTCGTCCCGTAAGATCGACAACGGTTTGTTCGCTCGTAAATCCGAAAATATTGAGCACATCGCTCTCGCTGATTTTCTCTCCGCAAAACGCGACCAGCTGGTCGAGCATCGATTCGGCATCACGCAGACCACCTTCCGCGCCGCGTGCGATGGCGTGCGCAGCAGCAGGCTCTAGCGTGATCTTTTCCTTTCCGGCAATGAATTGCAGATGCTGCGCAATCAGATTTGCCGGGATACGATGAAGATCGAACCGCTGACAGCGGCTGAGAATGGTTGGCAAAACTTTTTGCGGCTCGGTCGTAGCGAAAATAAATTTCACATGCGGCGGCGGCTCTTCGAGCGTCTTTAAAAGGGCGTTGAACGCCGCCGGCGACAGCATATGCACCTCGTCGATGAGATAAATTTTGTAACGGCCCTTTGCTGGCGCATAACGAACGTTCTCGCGCAACTGTCGCACGTCTTCCACGCTGTTGTTGCTGGCGCCATCGATCTCGATGACGTCGAGGCTGTTGCCCGCGGCAATCTCACGACAGTTATCGCACTCTCCACAAGGCGTGACCGTCGGGCCTTTAACGCAGTTAAGTGACTTTGCCAGAATCCGCGCAGTCGATGTTTTGCCGACCCCACGCGGCCCGACAAAAAGGTATGCATGCGCCAGCCGGTTCTGTGCCACCGCGTTTTTCAACGTGCGTGAGACATGCGTCTGTCCGACCAGGTCATCGAAAGTTTGCGGCCGGTATTTTCGCGCGAAAACCTCGTAGCTCACGCGCTCAATCTAACGAAAAAGTTGACTCGCGAAAGCCTTCGGAGTTGATGGTTGATAGCTGATAGTTGATGGATGGCTAATGACCTGTAAACGGTTTGCTCGCCTCGTGCTCTTCGTGCTCGTGATCGCGCTCGATATCGACGCGCGGGAGCCGATGAAGCATCCGTCGGTCACACCGGCTACGGAAACCAAGCAAATTCGCGCGCGCGATTTAGGCATCCCATTTGAAGGCACGCCGGGAAAATTTAATGCGATCACTGATGTAGCTGGCGTCGAAGTTGGCTACGCGACGCTAATCAGGGGCGAAGGCAAACTTGAAGTCGGTAATGGGCCGGTGCGCACTGGCGTCACCGCCATCATCCCCCGCGGACACGGCTCTCTCAACGATCCGGTTTACGCCAGCGTTTTCTCGCTCAATGGAAACGGCGAAATGACCGGCACCGCCTGGGTCGAAGAGAGTGGTTTCCTCGAAGGGCCAATCGTTATTACAAACACGCACAGTGTCGGAGTGGCGCGTGACGCGGTAATTCAATGGCGTGTCAAACACGGAGCCGCCGATGTGACTGGCTACTGGTGGAGTTTGCCGGTCGTGGCCGAAACGTGGGACGGGTGGCTCAATGATATTAATGGTTTTCACGTTAAGCCGGAGGACGTCTGGCACGCACTCGACTCGGCGCACGGCGGCGGAATTGAAGAGGGGAGCGTCGGCGGCGGCACCGGCATGATCTGTTACGAATTCAAAGGCGGAAACGGGACGGCCTCGCGCAAGATCGACATCCATCCGGCAGCTGCCGGGGAAAACACGCCACCGCGAAGTTTCATGATCGGTGTATTTTTACAGGCGAACTTTGGTCGTCGTCCGCAGCTCACAATCGCTGGTATACCAGTAGGCAGCGAAATTCCGGGTGAAGTTTATAAGCAAGAAAGCGGCTCGTGCATCGCTATCGTAGCGACAGATGCGCCGCTGTTGTCGAATCAATTGAAGCGGCTCGCGCGACGCGTGTCGCTCGGTCTCGCACGCACCGGAACAATTTCCAGTAATGGTTCCGGTGATTTGTTCATTGCATTTTCAACTGCGAATCCAAAAGTCGCGAGTCCCGATCAAGTCACACATACTGTGCAAACAATTCCTAATGATCTGATGGATCCACTTTTCACCGGCGTCGTGCAAGCGACTGAAGAAGCCGTGGTGAATGCGTTGATTGACAACCATCCGATGACCGGCCGCGATAACCATCATGTTGATGCCCTCCCGCACGATCGTCTTCGCGCGTTGCTCAGAAAGTACAATCGGCGGCAGTAACTCGACCAGCCGACTCTCTTTATTTTAGGGATTATTGCAATGCGCTCGGATCGTCGAGCAAAATCCATTCGATAACTGAGACCGGCAGGCTGCCGTTCTTAATCAAGTCGTCGTGGAACTGGCCGAGCCGAAATTTTTCGCCTTGTCGATCTTTGTAACGGCCGAGCAGGTTCATAATCTGCCATTTGCCGACGATGTAGCTGATTTTTTGCGTCGGACTTGAAGCCGCGCCGGCCGCTTCGCCTTCAGCTGCTTCGCGATCGAGTCCGCCAGCGTCCATGAAATATTTGACCGCCTGTTCGAAGGTCCACCGGCCAGTGTGCAGATTTACATCGACACCGATCCGCGCTGCGCGATAGCGCGACAAGCGCAGGATTTGCCCCTGTGCCGGCGAGTTGTTTGGATAAAGGCCAGTGCGCATCAACATCTCTTCGCCATAAAGCGCCCAACCTTCGATGAAGACGGTGTCCTCATGTTGCCGTCGAATTTCATCATTCAAATGATTCGCGATTGAAAGCTGAAGAAAATGTCCGGGAATTCCTTCGTGGCCGAGGATCGGCCGGGGATCTTCAATCGCTGCGCGAATGTAAAAATTTTTCGATTCCGGGTCGTAAGTTGGAATGAAATAGAAACCGGTGGGATCTTTATCATAAACGCCGGGTGGATTCATGAAGCCGCCGGGGCTGGTTGGTTTAAAAGCTTCCGGCAACTGCCGAATTTGAAACGCGCCAAGATAATCAGGCAGCGTCACGAGATTGTGCTGCTTCAAGAAGCTGATCATCTCCGCCTCGCGGCTTTCGTACGCTTTGAGGAACGATGCCTGATCGGGCGGAATGTTCGCGCTGCGCTTCGGATCGGGATCGGCCAATTTCGGATCCGGCAGGAGCGCCTCCAAGGCGCGATAACGCGCCAACTCTGCGCGCCCGATCATTTCCACTTCTGCGCCGTTGAGTGGCAGCAGCAAAACATGTTTGAGATAATAATCGTAATTTGCTTTGCCCATCGGCGCGAAATCGGCCATCTGCGGCAGACGTTGTCCGAGTTCATCGGCGTATCCGTGCAAAGCAGCGAGCGCTGCATCGCGGGACTTCACGAGTTCGTCATGTTCGTTAGGCGCAAGATCCACGTCGAGCGCCATCAAGCTTTTGTTCAAAAGCGGATCGATCGAGCGCGCCGATTGGATTGCGAGTTGCGCGTAAAGTTTCACCGGATTCTGCAAATTACTCAGGCCTTGCTTCAACAGCGCTGGCATTTGCTTGAGCCGCGCGGTCGCGGCGAGCGCGCGTTTCCTGGGCGTGTCGTATTTCTTTTTCAGCAGGGAAAAGATCGCGTTCGTACATTCACCCGTGTAAACCTGCGGGTTCGTCCGCTCGAATTTCAAAATCCGATTGTCGAAATCGACATTTTCGAGCTGTGCTCGGAAAAGTATCCAATCGACGCGCTCGTCCTTCGGCCAGTTATCGGTTTTTATCGCGCGGACCTTTTCAAGCAGCGAACGAACACGCTGCGCGCGCTCCTCGATTTTTACCGGCGAATAGTCCGTCAGGCGATCGTCCCAAGTGTGAAGCCCAACGTCGCTGCTGCGAACGGGATAGCTTTCATTCCGCCAGGCGTAGTAATCCTCCGCCATTTTGCTCAGCGCCGCGGTTGCCGCACTCACGCTCTGATTCTTAAACGTTTCTTCGTTGATACTTGGGGTAGATTTTGTGATCAACGCCTTGTTCGACACGTCGGGAGTCCGCCCCGAGGGCGACTGCGCACGCGTTCCGCCCAAAGCGAAAAGTAAGACGCTAGCGATAGCGAAAACACGCTTTGGCTTCACGACGCTAATTGTAATCGCTCCTGCCTAATGAGGAAGTGTAATCCCAAATATTGAGCGCATCACCGGTCCTTGCCGGAAAAGGAAATCCGATTTAGTTGATGGGCAGGCAATGGAGTTTGCCTTCCCCAATCAGGGAAAACTGCGCTGACCGTTTCAGAGCTAATGACTCCTGGATGCGCACGTATGCGTGACAGGAGTTTTATTATGCTCAGTTACTTTTTAGTCGGACTTGGCGGTGCAATTGGCAGTGTTGCGCGGTTTTGGATGTCCGGTCTAATTGCCAGTCGTTTCGGGCAAACTTTTCCGCTGGGAACGCTCGTTGTGAATGTCACGGGCTCATTTGCAATCGGTCTACTCGCCGCGTTGAGCGAGCCGGAAGGACGGTGGCTGGTTAATCCTTCCCTACGCCAGTTCTTTATGATCGGCATTTGCGGCGGCTATACGACTTTTTCGTCTTTCAGTCTGCAAACTCTTGCCCTGGTTCAGGAAGGTGAATGGTTTCACGCGGTCATGAATTCGATTGCTTCGTTCGCGCTCTGCCTCTTTGCTGTCTGGCTCGGATACTTCGTAATTACTTTGATCAACAAGCCGTAGGAGGAATCATGCAAATCCCAAAAGACGCAATGTTGCTGCGCATCTTCATTGGCGAGAGCGACCGATGCGAGCATCAACCGCTTTATGAAGCGATTGTCATGAAAGCCCGCGAGCGACATCTAGCTGGTGCGACTGTCCTACGCGGCCCGATGGGCTTCGGGGCCGCCAGTCGAATTCACACCGCCAAGATTCTGCGACTATCGATGGATCTGCCGATCGTGATCGAAATCGTGGATAGCGAGGAAAAATTGAATGAGTTTCTTCCAGACTTGGAGCGCATGATTGGCGGTGGTCTTGTCACTCTGGAAAAGATCAAAGTGATTCATTACCACCATCAGAAACCGGATTAAATCGGACTCGGCCGATGCAACCACATCCCACGCATCGCCGGCGTCTTTTGGTTTCAATCAGCATCCTCCAATTCAGCGAGCAGTTGCCGTTTCAGATGTCGCCGCGCTGCTTTTTTGATCGCGCGCCGCTCAGCTAGGACCGCTTCCTTCTCCGCCTGGCGTTCTCGCCTTGTTCGTGGCTGCGTGGCATGCGGCACGTGCCTGATCTTCGGCCGATGCGCGCCCACTTTTTGTTCTTTCGGTTTTGCGTAGGGATCCATGCAAAAATTAACGCGTCCTGTTCGCGATAAAAAGGATGGGAAGCGCGGCGAGCTGAAGAATGACCGAAAACAACGCGACAGCCATGAGTGATTTTTCGTAGAGCAATCCCATTACCGCGCTCCCGACAAACCACGCGATCCCGTATCCAGTATCAAACAGGCCAAATGCGGTGCTTCGTTTTTGCGGCGCAATGACGCCGGTCAAGATCGCCTGAAGCAGCGAGCCTTGCGCGCTCATTCCCACTCCCCAAAAAATCATTCCGATTATTGCAAAGACGAATGTCCCTAAAAAGACAAACGGCGCAGCAGCCGCCGAAATGAGGAACGCGAACACGGAAATATGCGCGCCGAACCGGTCAAACAATCGTCCCAACGGGATCGACGCAAGCGCGCTGCTTGCCATTGCAACTGCATAAAACACCGGAATTAGATTTGCGGGCACCGTGTTCACCTTATGGAAGTGAAAACCGATTAGCGCGAAGTCCGCGAAACCAGCGGCGATCAACGAGCCCGCCGCGAGATAAATCCAGTAAGCGCGGGTCAGCTTCGTTGTAGCAAACGCGCGCCCCACGCCTTCGTCCAAGTCGTGCGGACGCGGATGCATCAACCTTGCCGTGATCAAGGTCGCGAGACAAATCAACGCTGGAATGAGCAGCACACCGAATCCAGTCCGAAATCCGCCGTTAAGATAAAGAATCAGCGCCACGAGCAACGGACCGATGGTCGCGCCTGCTTGATCGAGCGCTTCATTCAATCCGAACACCCATCCGGCGCCGATCGATTTACCGGCGTAAGAGAGCATTGCTTCCACAGTCGGTTTACGGATGCCTCGCCCGGCTCGTTCTGCTACGACCAGAGTTGCCGCGAGCGGCCATCGCGTTGCAAGCGCGAGGGCGGGAACGGCGAGCATGTTGACCACGTACCCCGCGAACGCGAACGCCCAGTGTCGATGCGATTTGTCCGCAAGATATCCGGAGATCGAGCGTAGCCCGTAACCCATGAGCTCGCCCAATCCTGCGACAAAGCCGACAAGCGCCGCGCTTGCGCCTAACGAGCCAAGAAACGGACCGACGATTCCGCGTGCGCCTTCGTATGTAAAATCGGCGAAGAAATTCGCGATGCCGATGATGAGAACGAACTGAAGCGCCGATCTGTTTTTCATGGCGAAAAGAGATTCAGCCGCAGTTCACTTTTTCGATTTCTTCCACAGATTTCGCAGATGAACGCAGATTTCGCGGATAAACTCCAGGAATCGTGAAATCGTGTCCTCGAAAGACATGAAGACTCTTGGAATCATCGGTGGCCTCGGACCGGCAAGCACAATCGATTACTATCAAAAGATCATTGCGCTTTATCGCGAGCGCACCGGTGACGGGAGTTATCCGCAATTCATCATTAATAGCGTTGATCTGAAGAAGGGCCTTGATTTCATGGACGCGAACAACCTCACCGGCATGGTCGATTTCTTGCTTGCGGCAATCGGCAAACTTGCGCGCGCTGGCGCAAATTTCGGCCTGATCTCGGCAAACACGCCACATA
The DNA here is from genome assembly GCA_046734045.1 of Verrucomicrobiota bacterium. Taxonomy (GTDB): domain Bacteria; phylum Verrucomicrobiota; class Verrucomicrobiia; order Chthoniobacterales; family UBA10450; genus Udaeobacter. The sequence continues at coordinate 3,105 of JBKPQL010000024.1, read as the reverse complement.
TTGTCTTTGAGGAGATTGCGTCCGGCTCGCCGATTCCACTGATCAGCATCGTGGAAGCTACGTGCGCAACTGCCAAAGCGCGAAAGCTAAAACGGCTCGCTTTATTCGGGACGCGCTACACCATGCAGGCGAATTTTTATCCAAAAGCTTTCTCGCGCGAACGAATCGAGCTTCTGGTGCCCGAGCGCGAGGACCAAGATTACCTACACGAGAAATACTTTAGCGAACTGGTTCCCGGGAAATTTCTGCCCGAGACCCGCGCCGACTTGCTTGCAATTGTCGATCGGATGAAAGCGAAGAGCGACATCGACGGAGTTATTCTCGCGGGAACGGAATTGCCGCTGATTCTACGCGATCCCGACCACAACGGGATTGCGTTTCTCAACACGACGAAAATTCACTGCGAAGCGGCGGTAGCCGAAATGCTGTCGTGAGCGAGCTCCCGCCGATCCGCAATCCGGAATCGTCTTCTGCGATTAGTAAATGGGCGGTGAAGGGTTCGAACCTCCGACCTACTGGGTGTAAACCAGCCGCTCTACCCCTGAGCTAACCGCCCGCATTCGCCAAGGCTACGGCGTGGCAGGCCTGTGACAAGTGATGAATGAACTCTGGTGAGTCAAGGCGAAGCATTTTCCGCCTGGTTGGACCGCGAAGACTGCGAAGTTGCAGACGCACATTGCGGCGACGGAAAGCGGTTCGTTGTATGTGCGGATGAAAAGCTCACCGCGTTTATGGAACTCGAATCGGCGATTCGGGCCGTCAGGGAAAGCTCTGATTTCCTAGGGGGAATCCCCTAGGACTAAGGTCCTATATACGGCTGTCGAGAGTGCTGATAGATTCGTCTCTGATTACGTCATCCGACATTCCAACGCATCTTCGGCAGGGGTAGAGAAAAGATCGGGTTCGGACCTACGCTGGTACCGCCGCTTTACGCGATCACCAGAATCCAACAATCCAACCTCAACAAAAATGAAAACAAAAAATATGACAACTCTACACTTAAAAAATTCGATCAGCCGCCCGCCTTGGCGAGGTGGTTTCCTCCTCATCCCGCTGGTGCTGGCCTGTTTTGCGCTCTTGCCAAGGGCACAAGCAGCGACGCCGGAACTGCTTCCGGCGCCGGCGCCGGATGGAGCTTACACAGGCTTCAACACGGCTGAGGGACTTCAGGCCCTCTTTAACGTAAACACTGCCGTTGGCCAATTCAACACGGCTCTCGGCTTTAAGGCGCTCCGGGGGGACACCACTGGCGCTCACAACACGGGCGTGGGTGCTCAGGCACTGTTGAACAACAACACGGGCGGCTACAACACGGCGGTAGGTGAAAATGCCCTTGTCGCCAACACCACGGGCAGCTTCAACATGGCCCTGGGGCAGGGAGCCCTTGCCAAGAACCTCATAGGCAGTGACAACACGGCCATGGGTTTCCAAGCGCTCACTTTCAACACTGCCTCGGACAACACGGCCGTGGGTTACGCAGCGCTGTTGCACAACACAACCGGCCGGTTCAACGTGGCCCAAGGCGATCAAGCGCTCTACAGCAATGCCACAGGCAGCTTCAATACAGCCATCGGTTTTGGTGCGCTCTATAGCAGCACGAATTGCGGCGACCCCAGTTGCACGACCGGTGGCAACGCCAACACGGCCATCGGTGAAAGTGCGTTGGTTAGACTCACAACTGGCGGGGGCAACACGGCCATCGGTGAAAGTGCGCTGGTTAACCACATGACGGGCAACCAAAACATCGTAGTGGGCTATGCCGCTGGTCAAAATCTGACCGACGGCGGAGTCAACATCTATATTGCCAATCAAGGTGTTCCTGCCGAGAACACTACCATCCGAATCGGTAACGTTGTCTCTTGGACGGACATATACGGCTTTGGGCACCCCGCCCATACCGCCACCTATATCGCCGGCATCAGTGGAGTGAATGAGGGCAGTCCAGCGGCTGTTTTTATCAACACAACCACTGGTCAACTTGGCACGACACCACCAGCCTCGTCGCGACGGTTTAAGAAAGAGATTCAGCCGATGGCTCAAACCAGCGAAGCCATTCTGGGTCTTAAGCCGGTGACGTTTCACTACAAGAGCGACACAAAAGGTACGCCGCAATTTGGTTTGATCGCCGAGGAAGTGGCCAAGGCAAACCCAGACCTGGTGATTCGCGACGAGAAGGGCGAGATTTACAGCGTGCGCTATGAAGCGGTGAACGCGATGTTGCTCAACGAGTTCCTCAAAGAGCACAAAAAAGTCGAGGATTTAAAGAAGGACTTCCAAGCGACCATCGCGCAGCAGCAAAAGCAAATTGAAGCGCTTACTGCTGGTTTGCAGAAGGTGAGCGCGCAGATCGAAGCGAGCAAACCTGCACCGCAAACGGTCGTGGATAATCACTAAAACTGCGGAAAGAGACAAACCGCATTTCGCAATTAGCCGTCACGCTTCATCAGCGTGGCGGCTTTTTGTTTCGCCGTATTGATGCATAATCGGCCTCGTGAAGTACTGGGAAATAACGCTGACAATCTCAGCAAAGCCGGTTGGGGTTGGGGCTGCGTCTCAGCGAGTGATTCCAACGGGCGAACGATCCAACCCTTCGTGGCCAGTAGCCATCCAGCGCCTACCGACGCGCAACCGCACCCATCAACCGCCATCACCGGATGAATTTCCCAAGCAGCGTAGCCGGGAAGGTGGCTTCTCCGGTTTGATCGTTCGGAGAATGATCGCCATCGAAGAACCCTCCCGCGGGGCCGGTTGATAACGTGCCGCACCTCGCAAGGTGCGATTGTCGATCTTTATCTCCTCGACGGTGCAGCGTAAAATGTGAATGAATCGCATCGGAACATGGCGGCCGAGATCAAGAAAGAGATCGAGCTTGAGATCGCCCATGTCTTGTTCATCGACATCGTTGGTTACTCGAAGCTTTCGATTAACGACCAGCACGCGGCGATTGAGGAACTGAACCGGATCGTTCGCGCCTCCGAGCAATTTCAACGAGCCGAAGCCGAGAGCCGTTTGCTTAAAATTCCTACCGGCGACGGGATGGTGCTGGCATTCTACACGAATCCGGAAGCGCCAGTGCAATGCGCGGTGGAGATCAGCCGCGCTCTG
>JBKPQL010000023.1:0-6381 GCA_046734045.1 Verrucomicrobiota bacterium | reverse complement strand
GTGCCGGCAAAGACCTGTTGCGGTTGATTAGGATTAACGATGATGGAGTCCACCGGAATGTCCGGGAGATCACCGGTCTTGTTCGTCCAGGTAAAAGAGCCGCAATTTGCTGTGCATGTTACCTGGAACACATGACCCGGTGTCGTTGGCGTGTTAGCGTTGAAGCCGCCAATAGCCGCATATCCCACTGGTAGATTGGCGGCTGACACCGAAGGATCCAGCGCGATACCAAGCACCGGGCGATTGGGCAGAACAGTGTTGTTTCCAGTGACATTTACCCAGTTGGCCTGTGATTGAGTGCCGGTGCCCAGGTTAAAACCGATCCATGCGTTGGCGTCGTTCGTCCCGACAATGGCGACGCTCTGGTACTTCGGTGAGTACTTGACCTGATTGATAAACGAACGGTTGCCGAGCGATTGCTTGGTCATGTTCTGGGTAGGCGGATTGTTTGTTACGTACCAGTCGCCCGAGCCCATGGAAGCGTTGCCGCCGTGAATTGTCTCGAATACCCGTGTAGTGCCGACAACCAAATGGCCGCAGCCGCCGGGAACTCCAGCTGGCGCACAGTCATCGCCTCCAGGGACCCCACCATGGAAAAGGTCGTATGGCATGGTAAACGATCTAGTGTCGCCGAACCAGTTGCCAGAAACGCTGACCCATGGGGCATTCTGACTGGTGCAGTTACTAACGCAACGACTGACTGCGCCACCGTTGTTACCCTGGAAAAACCGGAGATTCGAACCTGTGCCCACCGGATCAATCCGTGAATAGAACCCGTCACCGCCGACTCCCAACTGCCATAGCACCGGTCCACTTGGCGTGCCGGTAAAGGTGATCGAACTGGAGCCGTTGTCCTGAGCACCACCACTTGCCTGTGGGGAGGCCGCGTTGAGGAAGTTGCCGCTAATGTCCCCCGAGTAAAACTCGATTGTGTTTAAGCCCGTATCCATGTTGAACCATGTCGGATCCTGGGTCTGGTTCACAGCGTCCGCGTTTGTTGTTCCGTGGGCGCCACCATCGTTTCCGATTAGCAAGATGCTGGACGAACCAGGCAGGAACGCGAGAGCGTGCTGGTCCACATGCACAGGACCGGCAGCGCCGCTGTAGGAATACCCGCAGGTGGTATCGTTCCAGACAGTGCCTGTGCGCGTTGCGAACCAAACCTCGAACGTGTCGAAGAAGACGCGATCGGGGTTATTTGGATCCACAACTACTCCCTGGTCGTACCAGTTCTGTGGGTAATCGCCCTGACCGTTGTTGCAGTTCCTGAGTGCGCCGCCCTGGGAACCGTCCATGAAGGTCCAGTTTGTACCACCGTTCGTGGTAGCCCAGGCGCCGATCTGGCAGCCAGCCGCGCTGCCGCAGCCGCCGTTATTGTTACCCACGATGGATTGCACCTGGGCATAGATGTAGTTCGGATTACTTGGCGCGACAGCAATCTCCACTCGGCCCAGCTGATCGCCAGTGTTGATGTCAACAAAAGGCGCGCCGCTCCCTGCATTCATGGATGCACCAGTCGCATAGGCGCTCCCGGTAACTGCAGTGCCAAACACGAACCCATTGGCGTTACTTGCTATCGACGTGAAGGTGGGACAGCCGCTGACATCCATCGTGGCGCTGTAGATGCCGTTGGCCCCATTGTTGCCCAGGTCGTATTGGACGGTAGTCGCAAAGCCGCGTGTCCCCACCGCCGCGAGGACACGGGTCGTTCCGCCGCCGATGTCTGTTAACTCCAGCCCTGTTATATCCTGGCGCTGCGTGCTGAAGTTGTTAGTCGTGCACGGGCCCGTCCAGTTCGCCCCGCCGTCATACGAAAAGTAGAGACCCTTCTTCGTGCCTGCCACAACCTTGCTACTGTTATTCGGGTCCACGCGCACTTTGCCAACAGCGTTATACTGTGGGAATTGTCCCGGTGGCTCCTCGTATACCATGCCGAACACGTCGGCGCCGAGCACAGTCCAGCTAGCTCCTGCATCGGTGGATTTCAGGATACCCTGGCTACCCATGGAAAAGGAACCGAAGTTGAGATCGCCCGTGCCAGCATAGACGGTGTTATGATCGTTCGGATCGATGGTGATGGTGTCGATGGCTGTGGTGGCGATTAGAGGATCATCGGTTACCACGGTCCAAGTCGTGGACGCGCTACAACAATTGGTCGTTTTCCAGACACCGCCGCCGACGGACCCAAGATAAGCTACAATGCTGCCATTCACCGTGGTGGTTGGATCGACCGCGATGGAGTTCACTCGGCCTTCGGTGGTGGTGTAATTATAACACCCCGAGCAGCCGGTCATGCGTTCTGGTTGCGGGCCGAGACCGATAAAACCGGTGCCAGTGAGGCCCAACGGACTCCGTGGGTTGATTACCGCAGGCACTCCTGCAGGGACGCCCATGGGAAGACGTGCGTGTTGCAAGGCGGCAGCACGCAACCATCGGGGATCAAAGCGGCCTGTGGGATATGTCAAACGATCATTCCAGAATTGTTCCAGCCGTCCCAGATCGGCAGCCTCGGTCTCAGGCCTCGCACCTGGCGCCGGCATGTAAGGCAACGGACGCGACGCCTTCGTCGCGCCTGGAAGTGAGACGTGATCAGTAAGAGGTGAGAAGTGCACGAAAAGCGCTAGTGCTATGCCCGCGAAGCAAAGCGTAAAGCCAATTAATGCGCGGAGATTAAAGAACCCGCCTACGCCAAGGCTATGGCGGGCAAGTCCAGATTTAGGGAAGGAATGTTTTTTCATTTTTGATTAAGATGGAGTTTTGTGGAGCACGTTCCTGAGACGCCGAGACGCCACGGCCCCCGCCTTGGCGGAGCGCCATGGATGCTTTGTTTCAGAAAACCTCAGGGTGCACAAAAAACGCGTTTATAGATAGTTGGCCAGGGTTGGTCAAGTTTTTTTGGGCGAGAAATTCGTGATTCGTCAAACCGTTAAAGCGTTGAAGCGTTAAAAGGGAGGAAACGCCCAACTTCCAACGATGGACGAAACGGCGAAAGGGAGAAACCGCGATACGGCGAGGACGCTTCCATTCACCGATTCGCCGATTCAAGGAGTCGCCGTCATCGCGGCGTCGGGCGCGACCGTGGAGTGGGGCGCGGCCGCGGTGTCACTCTTGGTGTGGCGGTAGGTGACGGGGTAGCTGACGGTGTAGGTGTAGCGCTTGGACTTGGGGTCGGCGTTGGTGTAGGTGTTCCGCCCGGCGTGTTAAAAGCATAGACTTTGTTGTCAGTGCCTACGTAAATACGCCCGCGCGCTGCAATGCCGGTGGTGTTATAGGAGTGTGTGCCTCCCATTGTCTCGTTTGCGCCGCCACCGGTAAAGACGACCGCGCCTGTATCCCCATCGTAACCGTGCAACTTATGATCGCCGTCGGCGCCAACCACCCAGGCAACCGTGTTATTCGTTCCGTCGGTCGAGGTAACGAAGGGAGAGCCGCAACCGCTTTGGCTTGCGCTCCACCCGGGTGTTATGGTAGGTGGATTACCTGGATTGATGCGAAACGTTGAGAGCGTGTTGCTGTCTGCGCGAAAAGCAACATAGGTGCCCTGGTTAGTCCGATAAGTGGCTGCTGCCTGGATGATTGCACTATTCGAAACATGTAACTGAGCTACTGGCATACCTAAAACGCCACCAAGGTTGTTGCGATTCAGCACGTATGCGTTGCCATCTTTACCTAGTGCAACGACGAGAGCGGATGGTGTTGATCCGGACACATCCACAAGCAACGGACCAGAACCACCTACATCGACATCGCCTTGATCTAGGTTGAGCCAGTTAAACGGCGCCCAGACGTCAGTGAAGATCGGGCCAGGCTGAAACCGAACCACTGCTTCGCCGCCACCCCAGTTCCCGCCGGTGCCGCTGGTGTTGCCAGTGGCAATGAAGGGACTACTACCGTCGCTAGCAATGCCACCAGTGCTCCATGCGCCGCCTTTCAACGCGGTAGTAGCCCAGGACATCACGCTGGCAGGATTGGTTATATCAACGCCAACCGACCATCCGTGATAATCACCGCAATCACCTGCGTGTCCGCCATACGGCACATACACTCTTCCACCCACAAGCCCGAGCGCACCGCGCTCGTTCTGTACGGTCGAGTCAAAGCCCGGAACAGACGCATTCACGTCAACTGGCCAGCCGGGATTGGTCGCGCCAGTGTCCACGTTCAAGGAATAAATCAAATGTTTCTTGGTCGCGCCGCCATCCGGCGTCGTCATCGCGTTAAAAAAAAGCGAGCGTGACACGAGATCGACAACCGGCGTCCCGGTGATACCTACCGGATCAATGTTGCCGCATGGCAGATTGAGTCGAGCCACAGGCGTGCCGAGATCGTTGCGTTGCCAGATCATTGTTCCGGTTGTCGCATCCAGTGCATAGACACTATTTGATTCCGTCGCGGCGATGACCATCGGGCCATTCGGACCACCCTCAACGTAGAGCGGTTGGGCATAAACGTTGCCGGAAATTGTACCGTTAAAGCCCAGATCACGGGTCAGGTTACCCGCGGCATTTTGCGTAAATGCAGGATCGACATAAAGACCGTCACGCGAATCATGATTGTGATGCTGCGTCACATTTACCTGCGCCTCTGTTGGCACAACGCTGCTCTGCAACCCGATAAGGGCAAGCCACAAAACTGCACGCTCTGTTGAAAAGGTTCTCGCCCAATTCTGTAGTGGCAGGCGTGTCGCCTGCAAGTTCCGAAGCAACCGACACGGTTGCCACCACAGAAGCTGTCTGGATACCGAGCCTTTCAAGAGAGGTACAATTGTAAGTGATTGGTTCATAAGATTTGTTCCTCCTCTAAGAGCAGATCCCCGGATTACGCAGCCAATGTTCGAACCGCACGCCCTTTTACCACGATGTGGCAGCTCTTTGTCAAGAATTACGACACAAAATTTTTGCGCAATGGCTTTCACGGTGGAACGCGTTGTCCTCAACGCGTTGGCAAACAACGGGGCTCTGCCGCCTGATACACTTGCGCCTTCGGTGAATCAGTGCCGGCTAGTACGGGTATCGTCGTAGAGGTCCGCCCTCGATTTCTTTTCCCTAAAAAACAGGGAACTCGCGAATTGCTTCGCGAGTTCCCAAATTACCGCTTTTGTAACTTTTTAACCTTTTAACCTACCTTTGTCAGGGACGCGGATGCGGTGTTGGGCGCGGCCGCGGCGTTGGAGTCGGTCTGGGCGTAGGACTAGGCGGTGGCGTCGGCGTTGCCGATGGTGTTGGCGTTGGTGTCGGCGACGGTGCCCCGCAAGGACTCACCGGGCAGTTGAAGATCTCCGTCACGGCGAGTTTCGTCACGCCATCATCGGCGTAACCACCTGCTTTCCAAATATTGTTGGTGCCATCAGTGTCGGCTGCGAAATTACGCCCCGCAATTGCGAATGGAATACCCACCGACCACGTGTCGCTGAGCGGATCATAGATGTCCACCTCATTTGAGGGTGCGTTAAATGCTCCCCCCAGGACATACATCTGGTTACAGAAGTTGACCGCCCGAGTGTTACTTGTGGGCCGGGGTATGTCGGCAATCGTGTTGATGGAATTAGCCACCGGATCATATACAAAAGAGTTTGTCGTATCGGTCAGAGCGCCGCCCGTGATATCAGCGCCGCCACCTGTGTAGATTAGACTGCCGATGGTGGTGGTTGGTATGTAGCCGAGCGGAACTGGCAGAACAGTACTCTTTTGCATCCAGCCAGCGGGATTAGGCGTAAACTGCCAAATCTGGTCGGTCCCCACGCCATTAGGAATGTCGAAGCCACCCAGAATGACGAACGTGTTGTTGAAAACTGTGAAGCCACCGGGCAGAATACCCGTGTCGCCAGGCGGCCAGTTACTAGCAACGGCGGTGATGGCGTCAGCAATCGGATCATAGCGGAAGACACGACCGCTCGTGGTCTGGGTGGCGAAATTGGAACCGCCTGCGCAATAGATATAGTCCGTTCCGCTGTCGTTAAGTACGCTGCAAGCCATGTTGTTCGTAAAGCCGTCGGGGTAAGTGGCTGACTTCGTCGTCCACGAGTTACCCACCGGATCGTACTCAAACGGATTAGTGAACTCGACGTCACTGACGTCGCGTCCACCCATGACGTAAAACTTCCCGTTAGCTGGGAAGAAGACCCCGACGAACCGCGCTCCAGCCTGAGGAAGGTCAGATCCGGCTGACCAACTGCAGGCAGCCGGCGTAGCCGTTGGCGATGGCGTTGGACTCGCACCACCTCCAACGAAATTGAATTTACCGATGCGGGTGTGCCAGGCGGAGCCGCCAGCTGAGTATTCGTTCACGTGCCAGAAGTCGGTGTTATTGGTCGGATCGAGGGTAGTCATGCTGTAATCGCCCCAGCGGCTGGTGCCGGTCTGGCTGGCGGGGCCAGTGAAC
>JBKPQL010000022.1:0-9811 GCA_046734045.1 Verrucomicrobiota bacterium | reverse complement strand
CGCTCAAAGGCAGCGCTGTTGCAAGCGATGCTTTCTTTCCGTTTCCGGATGCATTGATCGCCGCCGCAAATGCCGGCGCGACCTGTGCGATTCAGCCGGGCGGCTCGATTCGTGACGAAGAAGTGATAGCTGCTGCCAACGAGCATAACATGGCGATGATCTTCACTCGTGTTCGGCATTTTCGGCACTAAGGCTCCGTCGCGTGGGACGCATGTCTCGATCCGTTCAACCGCCGCGCGTGATCAACATCGAAGACTTGCGTCGGGCAGCGAAACGGCGATTGCCTCGTGTGGTGTTCGACTACATTGACGGCGCCGCGGAGGCCGAGGTGACCTTGCGCGCTAACTGTCAGGCGTTCGAGGCAGTGACACTCCGGCCGCGTTGTGCGATAGCCACGCCCGCGTGCGATCTGCGGATCACAGTCCTTGGCACTTCGCTCTCCATGCCGCTGATTCTTGCGCCTGTTGGCAGTTGCCGGCTGATGTATCCCCGCGGTGAAGAAGCAGCTGCGCGCGCCGCCGGGCGGGCGGGCATCATTTACACACTCTCCACGCTGTCGGGTTGTCACCTGGAAGATGTCGCTGCCGCGTCTGAAGGGCCAGTTTGGTATCAGCTTTACCTCGTGGGTGGGCGCGACTGCGCATTGGCGGCAATCGAACGCGCACGCAAGGCAGGCTTTTCAGCGCTGGTTGTTACGATTGATACCGCAGTCGCCGGACTGCGAGAGCGCGACATCCGCAACGGCGCTAAAGAGCTCTTGAGCGGCAAACTCGGAGCCATGCTGCCGTTTGTAAATCAACTTCTGATTAAGCCTCGCTGGCTGGCGCATTTTCTAGCGGATGGTGGATTAATGAAGTTTGCCAACGTCGTCATCCCCGGAAAGGGGCCGATGTTGTATGCAGACGTTACAACTGCTTTGGAGCAGGCCGTGGTAAGCTGGCATGATCTTCGCTGGATCCGCGATGCTTGGAACGGCCCTATCATCATCAAAGGTGTGCATACTGGAGAGGATGCGCGTCGCGCCGTAGATGCGGGAGCGGATGCATTGGTAGTGTCCAATCATGGCGGGCGCCAACTGGATGGCGTTGCAGCAACTTTGCAGATGTTGCCTGAAGTTTTGTCCGCCGTCGGCGATCGCATTGAAGTATTGTTGGATGGCGGAATCCGCCGTGGCAGCGATATTGTTAAGGCGCTCTGTCTCGGCGCGCGAAGCGTTCTCGTGGGACGCGCCTATGCGTACGGTCTTGGCGCCGCTGGCGAAGCGGGCGTTACGCGAGTGATCGAAATCCTGCGCGCGGATCTCATTCGCACTCTCAAACTGCTCGGCTGCGCCTCAATCGCAGACCTGGATCGATCTTATGTAGATGTGGCGAGGGATTGGCTTGGAAAATAATTACGCAATCCCCCTCAGGTTCGAGAGTCGCCACATCCAAATACACAAAAGGACGGCGATGATCAGCGCGAGCCAGCTTGCGCCCATTGGAATCATATGCGTTCCAACGGTGACTTGAGCATGATTGATGAGTCGCAGGAGATGGCCAATCGCGAAAATACCGAAAATGACGCTTGCAACGCGCAGGCCAGTTGTTGGTGAGTTCATGGGCGCATTGTTTTGATTGCGCATCGATTTGTCAGCAAAAATGCGCGTGCTTCTATATCTCGCTTCTCCGGAATGACGCCGCCTGCACGAGAACGCCGACGATCACGAGCCCGATAAACACAATTGTCGAACCAGTCGGCGGCAGCACGATCGCGCTCTGAATCAAGTGCGCGCCGACGAGAGAAGAGACGACGATGAGCGCCCAATCAAACAAGGCCAGTAACAAAATCGCTCCGATGATCCCGCCCACGACAAAAATGATCGTGGCGTATTGCGCATAGTGAACAAAAAATGCGGCGGCGAGTGCATTGGCGAGGTAGCCGCCCGCCAGAAAACCGAGAACCGCAATCGCGATTTTTTGAAGAAACAGCGCGAGCAACGCTCCCACGACGCCAAGAACGAGAGCAACCGTTAACGCCAGCAGAGGAGACGGCTCGTGAACCAACTGCGGCGCGATCTCCACGCCTAATGCGAATCCGACTGCGGCAACGCAAAGCCAAAACAGCTTTCGCCCAAAAAACAAAACCACGACGCCGATCAGCACTCCAATGATGGCGGCAGAGGAATGCATCGAGGGAAGAGCATTTTGGACAGCCATCGTTTAGAGGCGTTTGTGCCAAACGCCTTTCTATTCGATCTCGGTGCTTGACACAAGCACCGCTACACGTGCGGCAACTCTATTTTCTAATCGTGCCTTTATCGGGCTGATGGGATTTGAACCCACGGCCTGTCGCCGCGGCGACCGCTCTACTGTCGCTTATCGAGTTCATCTCTACCTCTTCCGGTCTTGTAGTATCGCTCGCGTTGTGCTGCTTCGGCACGAGCGCCAAAGCTTTCGCCGTGAACGAGGACCCACGGCACTCCGTGTTTTGTCGCCTTGGAATCACCTGCATTATGGCGGCGAATTCGCTCAGTCAGATTCTCGCAAGAACCTACGTAACGCCGCCCGGTTTTCTGGCTTCGCAACACATAGCAATAAAACATTCTCAACGATCAGCGATTAAATCGGGCTGGTGGGATTTGAACCCACGGCCTCCTAGTCCCGAACCAGGCGCTCTACCAAGCTGAGCCACAGCCCGAAATGGAATACTCACTCTAGGGTACGCAGCCGATGCGCCACTTACTTCGCGTATTTTAGTGCAGATGGCAAGGAGATCGAGTCCCTGCCAAAGCTTCGGCGGTTGAAACGATCGGAATTTTGCGCAGCTGAATTAGTCAGTAGCATTGCATTTCCGCTAACGAGTCTGTAGATTGGAAAAGCGTTCGGACTTGACAACGGGCTCCTTCACTTAGAAAGTCCCCACTCGTTTTTACCATGCTCGCCCCGCAACTTACCCCATCCGCCCTTGCGGCCAGGATGCCGGTCATTATTCAATTCCCGACGGGAGCAACCAGCCCCGTTGGTTCCTTGCGCCATATGACGACTCAACTTCTTCAGGAAGCAGCCCAGGTGATCCCGAATCCGCAAGTTCTGATCAATGTTGTCTCCAAGCGCGTGCGTCAGCTCGGTTTGGGACATCGGCCAATGGTGGAGACCACGCCGCGGATGTCGTTGACCGATATTGCGCTCAAGGAAATTATCACCGGCAAATTAGCCTACGAACCGCTCGAAGGTTCAGCAGACGGCGCCTAGTTTGCTGACCACAGGTCCAGCCTGTCTGAGACATGGCGGCTGAGTCGATTGTTAATCGCAAGGCGCTCCGCGATTATCACATCCTCGAGCGCTATGAAGCTGGCATGGAGCTGAAAGGCAGCGAGGTCAAATCGGTCCGCGCGGGTAAGGCAAACATCAACGATGCATTCGCGCGCATCGAAAATGGTGAAGCGTTTCTCTACAACGCCGACATTCAGCCGTACGAAAAAGCCAGCCACGAAATTTCGCCTGCAAAACGCGTTCGTAAATTGTTGTTGCATCGAGAGGAAATCGACAAGCTTTACGGCGAGACGCAGGTAAAGGGCCGCGCGCTCGTTGTCCTGAAGCTGTACTGGAAGAACGGCAAACTTAAGGCTCAGCTCGGAGTAGGTCATGGCAAATTGGCGCGCGACAAACGCGCGGACTTAAAAAAGCGCGCAGTGGATCGCGAGACGGCACGTGAAGTCTCCCGGTTCCATCGCAAACACGGTTGATTGGGAGTACCTCAAAAGACTCCCGCTTTCCTCGCAGGAGCTTGCCGCGACACCTTCGCTGCTGGACTGTAAATTCCCGAAATGAACGCGCGTGTTTTATTGCTTGCAAGCATTCTCCTCTTCGTCGCCTGGCTGATAACTCGTGCTGTCCGCACCGCGCGCTACTCGTTGCACGATAAAGTCGCACTGATTACCGGTGGTTCACGGGGACTCGGTCTGGTGCTTGCGCGGCAAATTTGCGCTGAGGGCGGAAAGGTCGCGCTGATTGCTCGCGATGCTGACGAACTCGCGCGCGCTAAAGCGGATCTCGTCTCCCGCGGCGGCGTTGTGCTGACAGTTCAATGCGACTTGCTCGATGCCACTCAAATTGAATCAGCAGTCCGGCAAGTTATCGACCGCCTTGGCAAGATTGACATCTTAATCAATAACGCCGGTATTATCGAAGTCGGCCCGCTTGAGCATATGAGCCGCGAAGATTTCGAGCGCGCCATGCAATTGCATTTTTGGGCGCCGTTCGAATTGATTTCGCAGATAGTGCCTGAAATGCGCACGTGGGGCGAGGGACGGATCATCAATATTTCTTCCATTGGCGGTAAGATGGCAGTGCCGCACCTCGCGCCGTACAGCGCAAGCAAATTTGCGCTCACCGGCTTCTCGGACGCGCTTCGTGCCGAACTGGCCCGGGACAATATTTATGTGACCACGGTCACGCCGGGAATGATGCGCACCGGCTCGCACGTGAATGCAAAATTCAAAGGGAGGCATGACAGAGAGTTTGCCTGGTTCGCTGTTTCCGCAGGAGCACCCCTGATTTCCATGAATGCAGATCGCGCAGCGCGAAAAATCCTCGCTGCCTGCCGACGTGGTCAACCATCTCTTACGCTCACCGCTGCCGCGCGGCTTCAAGTCGTTGCCAACGCGCTCTTCCCAAATCTGACCGGTTACGCGATGAAAGTAGTGAATCGCTTTCTGCCCAGGGGAGGCAATGAAGGGGGGAATCGTTCGCGTGCTGGCTCACAGCTCCACCGATTAACACCGGAATGGATGACGCGTTTGGCCGACCGCGCGACAAAGAAAAATAATGAGGAAAAAAGCCCGGCCTCGTAGTGATCGCTCTCTTCGCGGCTGGATTTAAATGGGCGTTAGATGTTGGACGCTTCCCGCGCGGTAGTTTGCGAAGCCGGGTTGAGCGTTGGACGTTTGCGTCAATATGTCCAGGCGTCTTTTCGTCGCGATCGACTTGCCAGAATCGACGCGCAAAATCCTTGCAGATCTAGATCCAAAAATTCGCGGCGTGCGCTGGACCGAAGTCACGCAGATGCATTTGACGCTTGGTTTCTTCGGCGACGTGCCGGAAGATGTCGATCTTGCGCTTCGCGAAAGACTCCGTGCGATTGAGTTTGGCGCATTTTTTCTTCCGATTATCGGTGTCGGCACGTTTCCACAAAAAGGTCCGCCGAAGGTTATTTGGATCGGCGTTGGCAAGGCGCACCCGCATCTCTTTCAAATCCACAAACGTGTGCAGGAATCCGCGCTTGCCGCTGGGTTGGAGCCGGATCTGCGACCCTGGCATCCGCACATTACTATCGCGCGCTGCCGCGATGTCTCGGCGCAATCGCTCCGGAAGTTTTTGCAATCGAATGCCGAGCTGGACGCCGGAATGATCCGCGTCGAGGATTTCCATCTTTATTCGAGCAAACTAACTCCCGCCGGTCCAATTCATACCCGCGAGATGAGCGTGCGTTGCCGCGTGTGATTCTGCTGTAGCCGCTTCGCTGCGCGAAGCGTCAAGCGCATGTGTTTTGCCCGGCCAGCGCAGCGCGTCTCACAGAGACGTGGCTACAGTCCTTTGCTGGAAAGCGGCGCTGCTACGTGCTCGAGTGATCGTCGCTCGGCCGGGACCCCGATCCATGCTTCAACAGCTGCGCCGGAAATCATCAAGGCCGCAGCTACCAAATATCCCATGAACAATGTCGTGATCGATCCAGTGCCGATGATCCATCCAAAGAGAATTGGCGCACCGACGCCGCCGACTAACGTTCCGATCGCGTAAAAAACTGCAATTGCCACCGCACGGATTTCCAGCGGAAAGATTTCGCTCACCGTCAGGTATGCCGAGCTCGCAGCGGCAGATGCGACAAAAAAAATAATCGTCCAGGCAAGAGTCTGTGTTTGTGCGGTGAGCAAGCCCGCGTCAAAAAGCCAGCCGGTCAGCGCGAGTAAAATGCCGGCGAGCCCATACGTGAGAGTAATCATTTGTTTGCGTCCGATTGTGTCGAACAGATGCCCGAGCAGCAATGGCCCGAGCACATTCCCCAACGCGAATGGCAAGAGATAACCACCCACATTTTGCTCGGGCACGCTGTAAAACCGCATTAGGACGAGCGCGTAAGTGAAGAAGATCGCGTTGTAAAAAAAGGCCTGAGTGGACATGAGCACAAAACCGAGAAAAGAACGGCGGCGATGTTCGTGGACGATCGCGTCCCAAATTTCCCGCCACGGTGTATGCGTGCGCGTGCGCACCAGAATTGGAGCGTCGGAGTGATGGAGTGGTGATACGCCGATCCTCCGCTCGACTTCGGTGACGATTCGTTCCGCCTCGGAATTGCGCCCATGGATCATCAACCAGCGCGGACTCTCCGGAATCCAGCGACGAAAGAAAATTATGATGAGCCCCAGTGTCGCGCCGATTCCAAACGCGCAACGCCATCCCAGCCAAATTGGCACGTGGCGCGGATCGAGAAGCACAAGCGTCGCACCTGCGCCCATAGCCGCGCCAACCCAGTACGAGCCGTTGATAATCAAATCCACTCGTCCGCGCACCCGCGCCGGAATCAGCTCGTCAATTGCCGAGTTGATCGCTGCGTATTCGCCGCCAATGCCCGCACCAGTCACGGCACGAAAGAATGCGTAGCTCCAGAAGTTCCAGGAGAAAGCGGAAAGCGCCGTTCCGACGAGATAAACTGCGACTGTGATGAAGAATAATTTCTTGCGGCCAAATCGGTCAGTGCCGTAACCGAAGAGCAACGCACCGAGCACTGCGCCTGCGAGGTAACAGGTCGCACTCGCACCCACGCGTGTAGGCGTTAGTCCCAGTGTTTCGGGGCGCGTTAAAATTCCGCCTAGCGCTCCAGCCAGCGTCACTTCAAGGCCATCGAGAATCCAAGTCGCGCCCAGCGAGACCACGATCAGCCAATGCCAACCGCTCCATGGCAATCGATCCAGTCGCGCGGGCACGTACGATTCAATCGTTTCGCCATTTGCCATCTGTGCCAGTCTCTCGCGCAAAGAAGCGCAAGACGCAAAACGCGATTTTCCGCTTAACGAATCGAAGGTTTGGTGAACGTTACGGCCACGCAGCCGCGCAAAGACGCGCTTAGTCTAACACTTCTACAGAATCCCCTTTGCGCACCATTCCCTCGACCATCACCGCACCGTAAACGCCTGCCATCCCTTCATGACCCTGCGCTACTTTCTTGAGTATCGCTGGCGTTTTCTCTGTCGTGTCGGGATCGAGCGTGATCATCACGCACCGCGGATCACGTTCCAGAACTGAAACGACAACCTTTGGCCCGATTCGCAACGATCGCCCGACAAATTCGTTCTCGGCGAAACCTGCATCGGACGTTAAGTCCACATAAACATTTGCTCGGAAGCGGCGTTTATCTATCGGCGTGTTTGTCTCTTCGGCCAATTGCTGCGCCGATTGCAAACTGAAGATTGACACCGGACGGCAATCCGTCATCGCTCGCTGCGACCGCATCAATGTGACCTGATGCTTTTGATCAAGGTCGGTGCGCAGCATGTCTACGAGAGCCGGGTCATCGATCGCGAGCGTTTTTCCATCTGGAGTTTCAACGTCAACAATTAACTCCGAAAGATCAGCCGGGAGCGGATTGGCGCCCATGCTCTCCGCCTCGGTCAAGTTGATGGGCTGCGCCGCTTTGTCGGGATAACGAAAGCGCGGATGATATTGGAGAAGTCTTCGCTGCTCGCGGGCTGTCAGATAAGGAAATCCTTTGGGACTCGCTGAACTTTTGAATGCAAAGAGCCGATCGCCGTAAATACCAGAGAAACCTGCGAACGCTTCATTTAACTCCTCACCATGCATACTTTTGACGGGATAACGCCAAAGGCTGTCCACTTTTCCAATGATGCTCATGTCCCAGATTTCCCGTTTGAATATGACCTGCAGTCAGTCCGATTAGGATTTGCCAATCACGATATCGCCGTAGGTGCTGTCGACGATCGTCTTCAACTCCGCTTGCTCCGCAGCGGGCACTTTGAACTTGTCGAGCGTTTGTTGAAAATCATCCATGAACGCCTCCCATTCTTTCGGGGTGATGTTCAGATGTTCGTGAGACTCGCGCATCGGACGTCCGGTATATTTCTGCGGACCGCCGCTGGCCCAGCCCACCATCTCGGTAACGAGATACTTGAATCCGGCCGGCGGAACCTTGTGATGCGCTTCGTTGACGGCTGGATTGGCGTTCAGGCGCGGATCAGTCATAACGCGATCAATGAAATCATCGACCACGGTCGCGATGCTATAAATTCCGCCGAGGCGTTCATAGAGGGAAGGCTGGCTTGGTTGTGCTGACATAATTGCTCCTCTTGTGTTTAACAATTCATACCCGATAAAACAACTACTGGCTCGAATCAGCGCGTTTCATCAGCTCGTTCGCCGGCAAACTCGGGTCAAGAACCTTGCGCGCGCTTTCAACGCCCGCTACCGGCAGCTTGGTGGCATCGAGCAATCCGATCTGAACCAGCACCGATGCCTGATCCCAATAGATGTGTTCATGAGCCAGCTTGCCGTCTCTGAATCGAACGATAGCGACCAACGGAACCTGCACACGCTTTCCTGTGGGAGGGATACCTGGCAACATCCAATCCATGCGGATGGTGTGAGTGAACTTGAAAACCATTTCGTCCACCAATTGGTCCTCGCCGATCGTTCGCGACACAGGCGTCATCTCGGTGTCCGGCGGCATTTGAGGTATGAACCGTTTCGAATAGAACTCCCGCAATGCGTCTTTGCCGACCCCGCCCGTCAACACCGGAATATGATTTACGTAAGCATCGTCCACCATCGTGGCGAGCGTATCCTCAGTGTTATGCGTGGAAAACTCATATCGCACATGATCTTCCCACAGCTGGCGGAGACATTCTTGGGCAGCAGTAAGATTCGTGTTTGCGTCCGTCTGCTCAGGCTTCGCCATGATCTGTCCCTCTCCCTTCCTGATGAAAGTGCGACGACACGATACGAAAGTTTGCGAGACAAACAACGGCGCATTCTTCGAGTTCCGAATGGAACCGCTCGGTGAGCAACTATCTTACTTCTCCTCGAGAAAAGCGACAGCACCAATGTCGAGACTGTAATACGCGCCGATCCGCGATTGGTACTATCTAACGAGAAAGAGATAAGCCACGACTAGCGTTGAACAACAATACGGCGGGAGTGCGTGAGCGCGAAGAGGCGAATCGCACTAGGGTAGCCGGGCACCTGGATGAAATCCAGGGTGTGGTGGCAAGCACTCTGATCTTATTTCGCAATGGGGCCGTTGGCTTCATCGACTGGTTAGGTCTTGACGCGGCTTCATCACAAGCGTGTACCTCTTCCCGCCGTCTGCAGCGCACCATTTCGAACGCCGACAATCTCATGAAGGGTGTATGTGCCAGTCTTACCTGGGAGATTTACGTCGATAGATCTTCCAACGTGCACCTGATCCCGAACTTCACGGAGTGCAGCCTCTGTTGCCAGAAACTCTGTCTTGGCTTTCTTATTCGCTCGCTCAACCCGGCTCGCAATGTTTACCGCGTCTCCAATAGCAGTGACTCGCTCTTGTAGGCCACCTCCCACAGTGCCAACGACCGCTTGGCCAAAGTGTAAACCGATCCCAATTCTAAAAGCGCGGTGGAACAATCGCTTGACATAGGGCTGTAGATCCTGTTTCACGCATCGGAGCATATCAAGACCAGCGAGAACGGCCTGGAGGCACGCAGATTTTGATGCCTCAACGCCAAAAAGCGCCAGTAATCCGTCGCCGGTGTAACAGGCTACATGGCCGCCGTGATCAATGA
>JBKPQL010000021.1:0-15896 GCA_046734045.1 Verrucomicrobiota bacterium | reverse complement strand
TTGCGCAGATTCAGGATCGCGCTCTGATAGGCGGAGCGCTGGACCGCTTCGAGCTTGTCCGATTGCGCGCCCTGTTCGTCGATCTGCTTCAGAAACGGAGTGAACTCAGCGAAGCTAAAATATTTCCGATCGCTTTGTTCCCAGCCGAACAACCCGAGCACGTCGGAGTTTTGCACGACGAACACGGGATATTGATCGGCAAGAGGAGCATTGAACAGGACGTCGGTGAGCCATTGCATCGCGCTCATCCGCTTGGCGCCGTCAAGGCGCAGTTCCTGTTTGCCGTGAATGATCAAAAGCGAATTGCGCGCGACGGTGTCCAGCGGTTTGACTCGCCCACCGACGAGAACCGGAATTTTCCCGAACTTGGTGAAATCGAAATCGTCCTTCGCAGTTTTGGGTGGCAGCCAGTTGGCCGCAATCGACCCGGCAGCAACCGCGAAAATAATCCAGGGCAAAAAACGTTTCATGTCATTGCGGTCCTTCGTTGTCGCGAAAATCCCACGAGATGAAAACCAAATTGCACCAGCAGACCAGCGGCAACAATTACGCAGGCGACGTATGGCGCGATAAAGCTCGGGTTGTGCACGACTTGGAGAATTGTGGCTTGATCGTCTTTCTGAAATCCGGCCTGATAATATGTCTCACCCCTATAACGCAGCGGGTGATTCATGTAAATCAACACGTCGCGGTTCACTGACCGCTCGGGATCGATCAAGGTGACTTTACTTGCAAAATTCTTAGGGATCTCAGTCCCGGCGTACTTTTCATGCGTGAACTTCTGCAACGTAACGCTGTACGGTTTGTAGTAGCGCGCCGGCCGCAGCGTGATCATCCACGTGCGCTCGCCGCAGGAAAATGTCTGGGGCGCGCCGAGCGCATCCGACACAAGCCACGTGCCTAGCGAGCCGCCATCCTTCGGCAGAATCTCGAGGGCCGCGCTCGGGACATCGCGTTCGTCGACACCGGTCGCGCGCGGGGCCGGCTCGACTGCAATCATCGTGCCGGGTCCTTGATTGGCGATTGGTCGCGCGCCGTCTCCCGCTTCACTCAACATTTTCAGGCGAGAATTCTGATAGAAGTTCCTGACGACAATCCGGAACGGCAAACTCCAGTGGTCAATCGTGCGGTTACGGCGCAGCACGCTGTCCGGAATCGCGGTCACCTGATCGAGATCGTTATCGCTCGTGTCGATCACGGCCAGTTCCGTCCGGCGCATGTCCTCGGAATAATTTTTCGTGTTACCGCCTGCGAGCCGCATATGGCTCTCCACCGCGAAAAGATCAGTGAAGAGTCCGCCCGCGAGCATGATGATCAACCCGGCGTGGGTGAGATGAATGCCGAGTTTGCGCCAGGTCCAGCGGAACCGTTTCGCATGCGCAGCGATGAGATTAACCAGCAGCACAGCGCCGATGAGATGGCCGCCGGGGAAAATCGGGATCTTGAAGCTGCGTCCCTCCGGCGGCCACCACACGAACATGCTTTGGAAATAACGCTGCTGCGCTTCGTGAATCCCGAGATGCACCTGCGCCAGTGTGCCCGCAAAAATCAGCGCCATGCCGGCCGCCAGACAGACAATCGTCAGCTTCAGTGACGTAATGAGATCGACAATTTTGCGCAACATGTTCCTAAAATCGAACTGACTCGATGAACTTTACAAAGTTCGGCTTTTCTTTTTCAACTGCGGCATTGGGTCCCGTTGCTTTGAAAAACCAGACCCGTCCATCGCGGCGCGTCCACGCCGCGATCGTCCGCACGTTAGCGCCCGCGATATCCGTTGATGAGAAAGTTGTATCCGCTGTTTTCAACGGAGCAACTTGTGAAGTGACGGCACTTGCGTCGATCGGCGGCAGGCCGATTTGCCTTCGCCACCGGTTGATGTTGTCGGCATCGCTGCCGCCGTCGCCCGCGAAGGTCACAACGGAGATGTCGATCTTGCCGCCGTCTTCCCCGGGCGCGCTAAAGCTGGCGTAACGCATTGAAGATGGCGGAACTTCTGTCCAGCTTTCCGGCGTTTTCCAATTGATCCGGGGCGCGCTTGTCTCCTGCGGCGGCATCACTGCCATTTGCGGCGATCTGGCTTGAGTCTGTGCATTGCAAACCGCTGCGACCCATTTGATGAAGTCGCCCTTCTGCGCCTCTGTCAGATTGGCATTACCACGCATCTTGAAAAAGAGGGTGGAGTTATCGGTGGTCACCATCCCGGCAATGATTCTCCCGTCTTTTGTTGGATCGGCATTTTCCGGGAGTCCTGCAAGATCGACAATGATCACGTCGCCTAACGAAGTGCGCAAGCGCTGCGCGACGTCGCCGAGTTTCTGTTCAGCGATTGGCGGTTGACCAAGCTGACCAAGCCAGCGGTTCACGTTATCGAGAACATTCCCGGCAGCCGTGCCAAGACTCACAAATGAAACGTCCGCGACCGCGCCGTTATCGCCTTTGACGAGAAAACTGGCCTGACGCATCTGTGAGAGCGGCTGCGCTTCCCAATTCGGCGGTGTGCTCACCGCGGTTTCCGCCGCGGGCGCGAGTCCGCCGGGCATCCGAGGCGCGGCCGTGTTGGTCGGCATCGCGTTTTCTTGCTGAGCGGCGGGTTCTTCGAGCGGCGCCTTGGAAACACGATAAACTTTGATTTCCGAGTTCTTCTCACAGCTCACGAGCAGAGCCGCGAGTAAACTGAGAGAAAGGAAGGTGAAGGTTCGGCATCTTAAGCAAGACGGCGCTCGAAATCCCCTCACCTTCATCCTCTCCCTTTTGCAAGAGAGGCGAGGTGAATCAATTGCGCAAGTCTTCACGAACGAGAATTATTTCTGAGGACCGTCGGTATGGCAATCAACGCAGGAAAACTCTGCATACGGGGCGTCGATATGGATGAAATCGTGGCCTTTGGCGTTGATCTGTTCAAGCGCTTCACCGCTTCCTTGTGCAAGAATAAGATGGCACGACCGGCAGTCACTTGCCTTAATCGACATCTTGCCGTCGGCTGTCACGTGTTTGCCGTCGTGGCAGCGGAAGCATCCATTCCAATTCTTGTGCCCAACAAAGTCGGGATACGTTCGCCAATCGACTTTCACTTCCGGGAAAAAATTCTCGCGATAGATCGACTGCGCTACATTGATGATGGGATTCGCCTGCGCGGGGTCGGGGTAAGCTTCGCGAAGAGAATTCGCGATGCCTTGTTCCGCCTCGGCTTTGGTCGAGTACGGTTTGACCAACGCCGCGACCACTTTCGATTTCACCCACGGGATCTTCGAGTCCAGTCGTCCAGTCAATAAGGCCAAATCAACCGCTTCGTTGGGGGGGTGCAGCTTGTGCGCGGGACGGCTGTGACAATCCATACAATCCATTCGCCGAATTTGATACTTCGCCAGATCGTCCTTGAAATCGGGATCGCGATATTCCGTGGTAATGCCTTGCGGATTCGTCATTCTCACCCACGGGATGGAGAGTAGTTGGTCGTCGTTTGCGATGTATTCAATTTTGTTGGCGATGTTCATATGCCAGTGAATGCCGCCGACTGGGCCATTCAATGGATCGCCGCCGCCGACATTAAGCAACAGGCGCACGGCGAAGGGCGTATTTTTTTCGTCGGAAAGGTAATGCTGGTAAGTGCGTTCGACGTTGCCAACGTATTTCTTTGGCCAATGACACTGCTCGCAAATCGCTTGAGACGGGCGCAGATTGGCCGGGGCGAGACGAATGGGCCGATCAAAGTCGTTGCGCACCGTGTGGTAGAGTTGTTTCACGCCGTTCACTTTCGTCTTGAAATACGCAGCTGCGCCGGGGCCGACATGACACGCCACGCACTCCACTTTCGCATGCGCGGTGTGTTGAAAAGCGACGAATTGCGGCTCCATCGGAAGATGACAGGCCTTGCCGCAAAATTCGACCGATTCGGAGAACTGATAAGTTTGATAACTACCGAGGGCGCTTAGAAACAAGAAGATGACGGTAGCCGCGGCGAATATGACCAGAATCCTTCGGTCGCGCGCGCGAGAGAGATCAATGGTGATGGTTAATGGTTTTGCGATACGCCGTGCCTTGCGTTCTTTGCGCGCTTGCAGAAGCGCGCCCGCCAGAGTGAGCAGCAGTCCGAGAATGAAAAATGCCGGCGCAACCACATACGCGAGAATCCCGACGTAAGGACTGCGACGGGACGCGAACAGATCGATGGCGAAGAGAAGCAGGAATGAGAAAAGCGCGCCGCAGACCAGAACAAGACCCGCCCAGCTAATCCAGTTGCGGAAGTGGCGCCCCAGGGAAGCCATCGTGCGATTATTTGCGGCAGTGACCGCTAAGCGATGTCAAATCGAATGAGGCGATGTCGATCACGCGAATTAAGATCGACTCTAATCCATCGATTAAAAGCGGTCCCGACGGTCGGGACCGAACTCCGAAAGCAGTTCGTGGGAAATTTGCCGCGCTTATTTCTTGAATGAGCGAATGTACGCGACCAGCGCCTTGATGTCGGCCTCAGAAAGTTTGCTCCCGAACGGTTTCATCGTCTCCTTGCCGCCTGTTTTTACACCTTCCTTAATCGCTCGCGTCATTTCCGCGTCGCTGAACGCCGCTTGAACTTTCGGGTCCCGATAATCCTTGACGCCCAATTTTTTGCCCATCATGGTGCTGCCGCTGCCATCCTTGCCATGGCAGGAGGCGCAGTTTGCGCTCCAAGTAGCGCCTGCGTCCGCGGCCGCAGCAAGGCCCGCGGAGCTCAGCATAGTTCCAAGTAACAAGCAGATTTTTCGTTTCATAGAAATTTGTTCCTTTGCCAGTTTGACGAGCTATTTCGTTTACTTCTTCAATGTCCGAACATAGGCCACGAGCGCCTTGATTTCGTCGTCGCTCAGCTTGCCACCGAACGCTTTCATAGTCGTTTTCCCGTTCTGCTTAACGCCTTCTTTGATTGATTGGGTCGCCTTTGCGTCAGTAAATTCAGCCTGAACCTTGGGATCGGTCAGGTCCTTTGCATTCAGCATTTTTCCCATTTTCGTGTTCGCCTTTCCATCGGGCCCGTGACATTGCGCGCAGTTATTGGCCCAATTTGTCTTTGCGTCCGCGGCTCGCGCCGACAATGGCGCGATGGTTAGAATGCTGATGCCAAGTGCGATGATTATTTTCATTGTTTAGTTTTCTACGGTTCTCCAAGGTTAGAATCGGAATTGCAGGCTCGAAAAGATGGCATGCGCCCGGAAATTGTTATGACCGCCAGAGGTTTCGTCCCTGTAGTTAAAATAACCGTACCTCAACAACAAGCGCACTTGCTTGGTTAGTTGACGTGTGATCGTGGCTGAGGCGGTGTGCTCTGTTGCTCCCAGCCCGTATGGCACGGCAACAAGCGCGTTATTAAAGTGATCGTTAGCGCAGTAGAATGAATAATCGGCGAAAAAGTCAGTTTTGTCGTCGATTATATAGCCAAAGCTGCTACTTGCGGTCCAGTAGTCGTTTCTAAAGTTCACGACTGTAGGGCTAGTCTGCGGGACTAAGTCGATGTTGTTGGCCGGTGTGTCCGTTTGATTGAGGGTGTAAGAAAAATTTGCCTGCATATAAAACCGCGCGAGCGGATTCCAGTTAATTGACTCGGTGATTACGTGTTTTTTGATTTCACCGGTCTGTAGTTCCGCCAACAATTCACCGTCTGAAAATACCTCCCACTGGCCATCAATTGTGGTGTGCACAAAATCGTACCGCGTAACGAGAGAAAGTGTACCAAGGCGGGTTGGAATCTTCGGCCGGAACGTGATGCGCACGTTGAAATCATCCGTATTCCAGTCCTGGTTAATTAACCTCGGAAAGGCAGCACTTATGATATCTTCATCATAAGACGCGATTTTGTGGTAGTACTGTCCCGACAGGGACAGTCTCATCATCGGATACCAGTTTGCACCGATGGTGTATTTTTGGCCGAGTGCGTTGGTATTCTTATCCAGCGGTACATCTTCATCTATGTTCTGGTTCTCATTGATGTGGCCGTCTTCCTCTTCCCATTCGCCTTCAGCATAGAAAAGCCAATTAGCGATACCGGTATAACGCAACTCGAGCCGCTCGGCGAAACGGTCGTAATCTGCCAATCTCTCGCCAAATCCGAGCTCTGGAGGGCCGTAGTGAAATCCATGCGCCGGGTTGGTTGGCGTAAACGGCGGCGTATTAGGCACCGGTTCTTCAGCGAGAAAACTCGAATCCGTGTCCAGGTTCTCGTGCGTATACCGGAAACCTACCAAAGCGGCGAGGCTTTCCGTCGGCATCCAAAACAGGTTGGCATTAAACACATGCTCCCTCACCTGGGCCGTTCCGGCCAGATCTAGGAACGCGTGGTCACGTTGACCAAGCGTCGGAACAGGCTCACCGAAGGCGGAATCAAAATGCGTGCCGAAGATTCGCGTACCGGAGAGATCGTTTGTGAGCGTTGTGTACGAGTAGCCGTTAGTAAACCATAGCGTATCGGTTAACCGCGTTTCCGTAATGCCGTGCCCGCTGAACAGGTCCACATCATCCTTCTGGCGCTGAGTGACGAAACGCTGACCGCCAGGTACCACTCCGATCTGACCGGCATTCCGCTCCATGTTTAACGAGTCATCGTTCTCGTTGTGTTCGTAACGCATCCCCAGCAAGACATCGGTGTTACCGAATGTCTTAGACGCATCGAAAGCAAATGTGTCGCGCGTTTCATCGATGTCGCGGAAGGAGGGGATGATTTTGCGCGTGGGATTCACTGTTAACCCGGTCAGGCTTGTATCACCCCAGGTTGTCGAATCTTTCTGGCCCTGGCGAAACTCGTGGGAGTAATGGATTGTTATTTCGGGCCAATCCGGCAGGCGCAAGCCCAGTTCGACCCATGCTTCACCACGATCGATATGCATTTCGGGAATGGGCGGCGGAAAAAACACCCCGCCGCCAATGGGTAAAAACCCGCCATTCCCATCGTACCAACTTCTAAATTCAGTGTATCCGGCCTTGATATAGCCGACGTTTGGCTGCGACAATTGTACCGTTATGTCGTAGTCGTTGTTGTCCCAGATCGCGTGGCCATCAACCGAAAACAGGCCGTTCTTACCGAAGGTCTCTTCAAAATGCAGATCCTGAATGCCGCCGAAAACGTCACCCGATATTCTGTGCTCCTGTTTAAACTGCGCGACGTCGCCGTTGATGATGTTCCCACCAATACCTAGTTCGATCCAATTCTTGTACTCCGCCGGCTGTTCTTCTGTTGCTGTAGTCACGGCTTTTCCATCATCGGTTTCGCCAGCGCGCAGCGAAGCGGTTGCGCAAACCGCAGCCGATGCGAGCAACGCCAGGCTTCGCGCGATCCAGGCTGTATAAGTTGGGAAATAAGCGCGGCTCGCCATACGTCGAAACTAATACCTAAGCAGCGGGGTCACGTTAGAGCCGTGCGGTTCCTCATGGCAGCCAGCCGACCAACATGTTCCTTGCTGCAGGAAGTTGGAGTGATCGACATCTCCGATGAAAATATGCCCCGGCGCCTTTTGCTCCTGGAAATGGCATTTCAGGCACAGCGTTGCGTTGCGTTCGTTGAGCAGTCGCTGGTTGACGGAGCCGTGGGGCGAATGGCAGACCACACAACCTTGGCGCAGTGCCTCATGCTCATAAACGAACGGACCGCGTTGCGCGGTGTGGCACTCGAAGCAAGTTTCGTTTCGGCTCAAGAAAGCAAGGCCGCCGCCCTTGAGCGCCTGCTGAATATTGGTGCCACCACCTTTGATCGCGATTCCCTTGTGCGGGTTGTGACAATCCGCGCAGCTCATTTTGCCCTCCAGCACTGGATGATGGTGAGGCAATTGGAACTGCGCACGCACTTCCAAGTGACACTGGAAACAAGTTTCAGGCGACTTACGCGGATTGATAATGTTACCGGCGCCGCCGCCGGCTTTAACGTGCAAACTCCCGGGGCCGTGGCACGACTCGCAGCCGATGTTCTTTGCGTTTTCTCCTTTGGCCATCAGGCGGGCGTGCGTCGCGGTGCGAAAGTCGCGCACAATCTCTTCGTGGCAGGTCCGGCATTCCTCCGAGCCGACAAACTCCGCGCCGGGAATGCTGGGCGGTGTGAGAATCGTCCTGTTTGTGGTGCTGCACGAAAGCAGAATCACGGCAAGCGCGGCTGTTCCCCCGGCGCCCCAAAGCAGCTTTTCGCGCTCACCGTGGATCCATCGAGTTAGCCTCGAATGCCACACGGATGGCGAGTATTGCAAAAAAGAGAGGATTGTGACTACGCATTTTTTCGGCAAAAACGAGTGGCAGTATTTTGCGCCAGAATCTTCAATTCAGCGGCGTTTTGTCCGCTTTGAATGGATCGCGCGATATGCATTCGGAGACTTTCCAGAAAGTTTTTTGAAAACGCGATTGAATTGCGAGAGCGACTGGAACCCGGCGGCGAAGGCGATTTCACTGATTCGTCGATTGGAATTCAGCAGAAGGTCACGCGCGTTTTCGAATCGGGCGCGTGCAACATAATCCACAAAATTTATGCCGGTTACCTGCTTAAACTTCTCGCTTAGATGATTCGAGCTGATATTCACCATCTTCGCCACTTTGGTCAGGCCGAGTTGCTCCTCCGCGTGTTCCTGAATGAGCTTGCGCGCTTTCCAGATCTCGACCGGCTCAGCTCGATGGCGTGAACTAGCTTTTTTAAGTTTCTCGATCGGCAACATTCTTGATCACCTCAAGAACAAGTTAATTGCCGCTGGAACAGCGCCGCTGTTCTTCGCTTGGCAATTTCTCACCTAATCTTGGCGTGTCGGCAAAATGGCTGCTTCTTACCTAAGCAATTTTTGCAAAGCAAAAGACAAGGAACGTGCAGCACGAAACCGATGGTCGCCTTACTAAAGCCA
This sequence comes from Verrucomicrobiota bacterium, assembly GCA_046734045.1. Lineage (GTDB taxonomy): Bacteria > Verrucomicrobiota > Verrucomicrobiia > Chthoniobacterales > UBA10450 > Udaeobacter. The sequence goes on along the minus strand of JBKPQL010000021.1, from coordinate 7,050 downwards.
AAAAAGGAGCTAATTATGGAATACCTGATTTTAGTTGTCGTCGTATCGATGATGGCGCTCTACGCGCTCATCATAGCGGGCTGTTTAAAGCAGCCCGAATGGTAACAACCAACCGCAGTGAGGAGGTGATTAATATGCACACATTATCAACGCCACTCAGCAAAGAAGAGAAACATGCACATAATGAAATCGCAGCGGTGCTCAGCATTGTGCCAGGATTAGGTCACATCTACAAAGGCCACTACGAAATGGGCCTTCTTTGGATGTTTGTCGGCATGCCGATTGCCACGTTCGTCGGCATCATATCTATACTTGGTACCGCAGGTGTTGGTCTACTCTTCCCAATCGGGTGCTGGGCAGCTCTTGCGTATGATGCCTACAATGAGAAAGACAGGCGTCATCATCATCATTTGACGTGGGCAGATGACGATGAGTCGCGGGATTGATTTCTCAAAAGACTGAGCTGTATGGGCAGGGGGAGCCTCTCAGCCTCCCGAGTCGCATGCAGGATTAGACATCCGGCACTGGATAGCTCGAGAGAGCCCGCATGTATTGAGCGCGCTCGAATACAGTCGGGTCCGGACAGTTTTTTTGGCTCATGATGCCCTTGAGTTGCTCGACCGATTCGTATTCGTGTTCTTCCATCCATTCGCGCATCTCGCGTTCGATCACGCGAATGTGGTCGATCCCGCGTCGCAACAGGACTGAGCAAAGCATCGTGACATCTGCGCCAGCCATCAGCATTTTGAGCGCATCCACGCCGTGATGAATGCCGCTGGTCGCAGCCAGGTTTGCGCCAATCCGGCCATACAAAAGCGCAATCCAACGCATCGGCAAACGCATCGCCATCGGCGTGCTGAGAAGCAAGTTGGGACTGACTTCGAGCGTTTCGAGTTCGATGTCCGGTTGATAAAAGCGGTTGAACAACACAAGCGCATTGGCGCCGTTTTGATCGAGGCGTCGCGCAAAGCGGGAAAGATTCGTGAAAAATGGACTGAGCTTCACCGCCACCGGGATTTTCAACAGCCCTTTTACGGAAGCGACAATCGTCAAGTAATCAGTCTCGATGTCCTCAGCGGTACGGTTCGGATCGGTCGGCACATTGTAGATATTTAGTTCCAACGCATCCGCGCCAGCTTGCTCAATTAGCCGGGCATACCGCTGCCAGCCGCCAAAGGTCGAGCCGTTAAGACTCCCGATGATTGGAATGCGCACGGCAGCTTTTGCCTTTGCGATGTGCTCGACATACGCCTCGGGGTCCACCTTGAAGTCCGGCTCGTCAGAAAAATCGGCTAGCGCGTCGGACGAAAATTCGTCGCCATTCCCAGACGCTCGGCGCAAAGTGTGTTTCCCGGGACGAAGTTGTTCTTCAAACAGCGAATGGAAAACGACTGCCGACGCGCCGGCGTCTTCCATTCGCTTGATGTTGTCGAGATCTTCAGAAAGCGGTGACGCCGACGGGACGAGCGGCGTCCGCAGTTTAAAGCCAAGGTAAGTAGTGTCCAGTTTCATAAGATTGCCTCCAACGTTGATCTAAATGCACTCTGATTGGTCAATCATAGACGCAGCCGCCTGCGGCGATGTACAGCAGTTGCGTTTTGCTGTGCAGTTATTGCGCAGGGCTCTCGCGACCATGAGTAGCAGCTCTCTTTCCCCTAAATTTCCGCCGCAGGATACGTCTCGAGCGCCCGCATGTATTGGGCGCGCTCGAACGCGCTCGGATCCGGACAATTCTTCTGGCTCATGCTGCCTTTGAGTTGCTCGACCGATTCGTATTCGTGTTCTTCCATCCATTCCCGCATTTCGCGTTCGATCACGCGAATGTGATCGACTCCGCGGCGCAACAGGATTGAGCAAAGCATCGTGACATCGGCGCCGGCCATTAACATCTTCAGCGCATCGGTCGCCCTGTGGATTCCGCTTGTCGCCGCCAGGTTCGCACCTATACGCCCGTAGAGCATCGCAATCCACCGCATCGGCAAGCGCATCGCCATCGGCGTGCTGAGCAGCACGTTGGGTGAAATCTCCAAGGTCTCCAGTTCAATGTCCGGCTGATAGAAACGATTGAAGAGCACCAGCGCATCGGCGCCCCCGTGGTCGGCGCGGCGTGCGAACCGCGCAAAATTCGTGAAGAACGGGCTGAGCTTAACGGCGACCGGTATTTTCAACTGCGCTTTGATCGCGGCGAGAATGCTGAGGTAGCTCGCTTCGATATCTTCGCCGCTAACGTCCGGATCACTTGGAATAGAGTAAATGTTTAGTTCAAGCGCATCAGCACCCGCTTCTTCGATCTGGCGGGCATGGGCCAGCCAACCCCCAAACGTCGAGCCATTGAGGCTCCCGATGATTGGGATTTCCACCGCCGCCTTGGCCTGGGCAATATGCTCCAGGTACGCTTCCGGCCCAACCTTGAACTCAGCGCGATCAGGAAAATAGGTCAGTGATTCTGCATAACTTTCGGTGCCCTGATCGAGGTAATACTGCAGCTCATGCCGGTTGCGGCGAATCTGCTCTTCGAAAAGTGAATGGAACACGACCGCCGCCGCACCGGCGTCTTCCATTCGTTTGATATTGTCGATTTTTTCCGAAAGCGGTGATGCCGATGGCACAAGCGGCGTGCGCAACTTAAAGCCGAGGTATGTTGTCGTCAGGTTCATGGGTTTGGTGTCGGGTTGAACTTTCTGGTGGCGAGAAATTCGTAGAATGTCCGGCGCGCGTTGACGTCCGCCTGCGCTTGTGCGAGTAATTCTCTCGCGGCGTGCGGTTCGGTCATCTCAAGCATCTTGAACCGCTGTTCGAGCTTGAAGTAATCAGCCATTTTCATGTGCGGCGCGGCAGAATCGAGTTTTAGTGGATTTTCTCCGAGCGCAGCCCGCTCAGGATTGTAACGGTAAAGTAGCCACTGACCGGAGCTGACTGCCGCTTTTTGATTTTGCATGGCCGTGGTCATGTTGATGCCGTGCGCGATGCAGTGGCTGTACGCGATGATGAGCGCGGGGCCGTCGTACGCCTCCGCTTCAAGAAACGCTTTCAACGTGTGCTCGTCTTTGGCACCCATGGCGACCGAGGCGACATAGATTGTGCCGTAGGTCATTGCCATCAGCCCGAGATCTTTCTTCGGAGCGCGTTTCCCGCCGGAGGCAAACTTCGCGACTGCGGCACGCGGCGTTGATTTGGAGCATTGCCCGCCCGTGTTGGAATAAACTTCCGTGTCCAGCAGCAAGACCTTCACGTTGCGGCCGCTCGCGAGGACGTGATCGAGTCCGCCGTAACCGATGTCGTAACCCCAGCCGTCACCGCCGACGATCCACACGCTTTTCCGCGCAAATGTGTCGGCGAGCGCGAGCAAACGGCGGGCTGTAGCGGCGATCTGTGACCGCCGATCTTTCATCAACGACTCAAGTCTGCCCTTCAGTTCGGCGACGCGTTCACGCTGATCGAAGATGTCTGCTTCGTCGCGCTGGCGGGCATTTAATATTTCGGTGACGAGCCTTCGCCCGATCTGCGGCGAGAGCTGGTGGAGCAGTTCGCCGGCGAACTCCTGTTGTTTGTCGAGAGAAACACGGAAGCCGAGCCCGAACTCGGCGTTGTCTTCAAAAAGCGAATTTGCCCATGCCGGTCCGCGTCCATTTGGATCTTTCGTGTAGGGCGTGGTCGGCAAATTGCCGCCGTAAATCGAGGAGCAGCCGGTCGCGTTCGCAATGATCAACCGGTCGCCGAACAACTGCGTGAGCAATTTGATGTAAGGTGTCTCGCCGCAGCCTGCGCACGCTCCTGAAAACTCGAACAGCGGTTGCTGCACCTGCATTTTTCGTACGTGATCCGTGGAAATTCGCCGGCGATCCAATTCCGGAATTGAAAGAAAGAAATTCCAGTTCGCGCGCTCGGATTCGCGCAGCGGCAACTGGGCCTGCATGTTGATCGCTTTCAAACGCGCTTCGGATTTGTTGCGCGCCGGGCAAACATCGACACAGATGCCGCAGCCGGTGCAATCTTCCACCGCCACTTGCAGCGTGTATTTCAAGCCTTTCCACTCCGGCAGCCGCGCCTCCGTCGATCTGAACGACGCAGGCGCGCCAGGGAGAACGGCCGCCTCGTAAACTTTGCTGCGAATAACGGCATGTGGGCAGACCATCACGCATTTGCCGCACTGGATGCAGACTGCCGGATCCCAGACCGGGACTTCCGTTGCGAGGTTTCGCTTCTCCCAACGCGTCGTGCCGGTCGGATATGTCCCGTCGTTAGGCAACGCGCTCACCGGCACCCCATCGCCGCGTCCCGCCATGATTTCGCCCAGGACATCGCGCACGAACTCCGGCGCGCGCTTGAGCTGTCCGTTGTTCCCGGAGGCAACTGGAACAACCGCGTTGGGAACTTTGACTTCGTATAAATGTGCAAGCGCTTCATCAACGGCCCGAAGGTTCATCTGCACGATTTCATCGCCCTTCTTCGCATACGTTTTGCGAATTGAATTCTTAATCGCTTCGATCGCGTCCTTCGCTGGCAGCACGCCGGAGATGGCGAAGAAACAGGTCTGCATCACGGTGTTAATGCGGCCGCCCATCCCGGAAGCCCGCGCCACCTTGTTGCCGTCGATGACGAAGAAGTTCGCGTGGCGCTCGATCAGCCGGCGCTGCACAGTTTCTGGCAGATAGCCCCACACGCGTTCCGGGCCCAACGGCGAATTCAGCAGGAACGTTCCCGCGGGCGCGAGGTCCCTGAGCACATCACAGGTCTCGAGGAGGACCGCTTGATGGCACGCAACGAAGTTCGCTTTGCTGATGAGATATGTCGATCTTATCGGGCGCGGGCCGAACCGCAGATGCGAGATGGTCATCGCGCCGGATTTCTTCGAATCGTAAACGAAATAGCCCTGCGCGAAATAATCGGTGTTCGCGCCGATAATTTTGATCGATTCCTTGTTCGCGCCCACGGTGCCGTCCGATCCGAGCCCGAAGAACTGCGCGCGCACCACGTCGTCCGGCTCGATCGAGAAATTAAGATCGACGTCGAGACTCGTGTGCGAGAGATCGTCATCGATGCCAACAGTGAAATGATTTTTTGAGGAGTGTTGCGCGAGATCGTCGAAGACCGCCTTTATCATCGCAGGCGTGAATTCCTTGGAGGACAAACCATAGCGGCCACCGACCACGCGCACATCATGCCGGCCTTGTTCGTAAAGCGCGTTTACACAATCGAGGTAGAGCGGCTCGCCTCCCGCCCCTGGCTCTTTCGTGCGATCGAGAACGGCAATGCGGCGCGTATTCGGCGGCAACATTTCTACGAGCGCTTTTGCATTGAACGGCCGATACAGCCGCACTTTCAACACGCCGATCTTTTCGCCGAGCGCGTGAAGGTAATCGACAGTTTCGTGCGCCGCTTCGCAGCCCGAACCCATCAACACGATCACGCGCTCGGCATCCGTCGCGCCGTGATACTCAAACAATCCGTAACGCCGGCCCGTGAGCGCCGCGAAGTGATCCATCGTTTGTTGCACAATCGCGGGGCACGCCGCGTAAAAGGGATTCACGGTCTCGCGCGCTTGGAAGTAAACGTCCGGATTTTGCGCCGTGCCGCGGATCACCGGATGATCGGGTGAGAGAGCTCGAGAGCGATGCTCATGCACGCGCTCCTCATTGATCATCTCACGTAGCGCCTCTTCTGGCACGGTCACGCTCTTCGAGATCTCGTGCGAAGTGCGGAACCCGTCGAAGAAATGCAGAAACGGAATGCGCGATTCGAGCGTTGCCGAATGCGCGATCAAAGCGAAATCCTGCGCTTCCTGAACCGAAGCCGAACAAAGCATTGCCCAGCCAGTGGCACGCGCGGCCATGACATCGCTATGATCGCCGAAGATCGATAGCGCCTGCGCGGCGAGCGAGCGCGCTGCAACGTGAAATACCGTCGGCGTCAATTCCCCGGCGATCTTGTACATGTTCGGGATCATCAACAGCAATCCCTGCGAGGAAGTAAACGTGGTGCTGAGCGCACCGGTTTGAAGCGCGCCGTGGATTACTCCAGCCGCGCCACCCTCGCTCTGCATCTCGATTACCGACGGGACCGTGCCCCACAGATTTTTCACGCCGCCTGCCGCCCACGAATCCGCCCATTCGCCCATCGGCGACGCCGGCGTGATCGGATAAATCGCGATCACCTCGTTGAGCGCGTAAGCGATGCGCGCCACCGCTTCGTTTGCATCCAACATTTTATAGCTCGTCTTCACAGTGCCGAACGTATCCGCTACCGCTGGCAGCCGATGTACGTCGGTTGCGTTTTGCTGTGCAGTTATTGCGCTAGCCAAACGCACAATGCCCTGCCGGGGGAAAGTCTTGCTGCTGCGGGATCGCAGCCTCGGGAGTCCCAAGCACGATAGAACCAACCTGAGATCAACCGCCGTCCTTCGCGATTGAGATCAATCGCCCCCTACTTCGCGTCTTTCGGTGCGCTCGACGCGAGTCTTTGGAAACGAGGATCATTCCGAAGCGGATCAAACATCGGATCGAGCCGGAGCAGCGCAGGAGTGAGCGGCACGTTCTCAGCCAGCGGGCCCCCGTATGGTATCGAGAGGAGTTTCTGTAAAGCAGCGATGGCGCGATCGGATTCTCCCATCTGCGCCGCTACCCGGGCAAGAATCTCGATCGGAATGGGACCAGCTAGCGCGTCTTTCTCGATCGGGATCGCAGCCATCGCCCGCTCGACCAGTTTGAATGCCGCGGCTTTGTCACCGAGACCCATGTTGGTCAGCGCGAGATCTCCAATGAGGCGATAATTTTCCGGCTGTTCCTTGAGGAAAGATTCCAATTCGCTGCGCGCCTGCCGCCAACTTTCCTGGGCGGTGGCATGATCGCCGGTGACTCCTTGCGCCCAGCCTAACCAAAAGCGCAGTTTGCCATTGATGTAACCCAACGCTGGATCAGGCTTGGCCAGTATTTCCTTTAGCCGAGGGATGACTGGTGCAGGGCGGCGCTCCAGGATCGCTTGGTAAACTTGTGTTTCCACCGCACTGGAGTCGTCGGCGTTTGGATGCAGCGGAGCGAGGATCGCCGAGGC
>JBKPQL010000020.1:0-25379 GCA_046734045.1 Verrucomicrobiota bacterium | reverse complement strand
TTTCTCGCTGGGCTGGTCAAATTGCGGTTGCTCCACGCGCGTCGCCAATAGCATCGCTGTAAACAGTAACGCCGCTGCCAAATAATATGGCGCACCCGGCACATAAAATGAATGTTTTGGGTTGATGAACCACGCGAATATCCCCGAAAACAAGAATGGCCCAATGACGAATGCGATGGAGCGCAAGCTTTGGATTGCTCCCTGTAGTTCGCCCTGCTCGCGTTCGCTGACGCGATGGGTCATCATTCCCTGCGCCGCTGGGAAGGAAATGTTCCACATCGAAATTATTGGGATCGAAGCAACATAAAGCGCACCGGTTCTCGCAAGACCGGCGATGACCATTCCGAGCGCGCCAAAAAACTGGCCGATATAAAGTGTGCGCCGTTCACCGAGCCACGCCACGATGCGTCCAGTGAGTCCGCCAGAAATCGCAGCGGTGAACACGCCCACCAACGCGAGCGAAATGCCAATCATGCTTTGGCTCCAAGCGTAGCGATAGATCGCGTAAAGCGCCCAGATGACGAAGACCTCGTGAGAGACGTAGGCGAGGAACTGCAGCGTCGCGAGCTTCCACAGTTCTGAATGGGAGCGAAGCAACACGAGCGAGCCGATCGGATTCGCGCGGCGTAACGTGAATTCTTTGCGATGCTCACGCCGCAGCGATTCCGGCACGAAAATGTAACCGTAAAGCCAGTTCGCCAAACTAAATGCAGCTGCAACCCAAAACGGCAAACGCGGACTGATGTCTCCGAGCGGTCCGCCAATTCCCGGCCCGAGAATAAAGCCAAGACCAAACGCTACGCCGATCATACCGAATGCGCCTGCGCGTTTTTCTTTCGGGACGACGTCGGCGATGTAGGCCATCGCCGTTGGAATGCTCGACGCAGTGATTCCGGAAATAATTCGCCCGAGGAAAAGCCAGCCAATCGTAGGCGAAAGCGCCATGACGATGTAGTCGAGGCCGAGACCAAGATTCGACAGAAGAATGACCGGGCGCCGGCCAAACCGATCGGACAAAACGCCGAGCACTGGTGAAAAGAAAAACTGCATCAGCGCGAAAACAGTGCCGAAAACTCCAAGCCAGTTTGCCGCGCTGGCCGCGTTGCCGCCGAGAAAATTCAGAATCAGCTTTGGCAACACCGGCGCGATCAACCCCAGCGCCAGCATGTCGAGCATGACGGTTACGAAGATGAATGCGATCGCAGCGGGGCGAGATTTCATTACAAGATCGGCAACTGTAGAGGCGGCTGTGTCAGCCGCAAAACGCAAATGTGCAGGCGACATGCCTGCCGCTACAATTGAAGGCGTTCGCCGCTGCGAACGCCTCTACATTAATCTGTCGCTAAATTATGGTACCGCTGTCTTATCGCTCGCCAAAAACGGAGGTGCGCGAGAGTAAAATTCATGGACGCGGTCTGTTTGCGACGGCTGATATTGCCAAAGACGAAATCGTCGCCGTGAAAGGCGGGCATATTGTTGATCGAAAAACTTTGCGCGAGCGGATCACGCCTCGACTTGGGCCCGTAGAAATTCAAATCGACGACGACTTGTTCATCGCACCGGTGACCGAAGAAGAACGTGAGCTGTCGATGTTGTATTCGAACCACTCCTGCGATGCGAACCTCGGGGTCCGCGGAGAAATCACGTTCGTTACCATGCGCGACATCCGCGTCGGCGAAGAGCTGACTCACGATTGGGCGATGACCGATGACGATGATTATTCTGTTGAATGCGCCTGCGAGGCGTCCAATTGCCGGAACATTGTCACCGGCAAAGACTGGCAGCGCCCGGAACTGCAGAAGCGTTATGCGGGATATTTCTCAGCTTATCTAGCGCGAAAAATCGCCGCGCGGTACGTGTAACTCAGGCATCTGCCTGACTCATTCCCGTACGGTCAGGAATGCCCGCTGGACTTAAAAGCCATGATGGCTGTGTTACTTTGGAGAATTTGTTATGAAAAAGAAGGTTCGAGGAAGTTGCCTCTGCGGCGCAGTGCGCTTCGAGGTTGAGTCGCCGTTCATTCGCGCAGGTCATTGTCATTGTGAACGCTGCCGAAAACATTCCGGAACGGCCGTATGCACGCAGGCCCGTGTGAAGAAAGAGCAATTCCAGTTACTCCAAGGCGAAGACTTAATCCGCGTTTACGGAAAAGGCGAGGGCGCAGTAAAAGCCTTTTGCGTCAACTGCGGCTCCAGCCTATTTGGCGGGGATTGGCCGGAAGGCGATCAAGTTTCGATTCGCATGGGAGCTTTCGATGATGATCCAGGGATCCGCCCACAGTATCACACGTTCGTGAATGATCGTGCGCCATGGGACAAGATCACCGATGATCTACCGCAATATCCTGGAGCCTGGAGCGAAAATACGCGACCAATATCAGGGTGATATGTACAATTTGCATCCATTAGTCCAAAACACATGAAATCGAATGAACTTGAAGAAGCGCCGAAGAAGTTCGGCCCTGTTGCGGTTCGCGCGCTTGCAGTGGGCGCGCAATCCATCGGCGCGATTGCCGCCGGCGCGCTCGCGATTGGCGCGGTGACGCTTGGGTTCGTCGCAATTGGCCGACTAGTAGTCAGGCACGCGAAATTCAAACGTCTCGAAATCGGTGAGCTAAGAGTAACTCGTCTACACGTTACCGAATCGCTCGACGCGCCGAATCAATATCGGTAGTGCTCTGATTTAAACGGGCCGTCGACGGGCACGCCGAGGTAATCAGCTTGCGCCTGCGAAAGTTTGGTTAGCTTCACGCCGATTTTTTCCAGATGCAGGCGCGCAACTTCTTCGTCGAGTTTTTTAGGCAAAACGTAAACGCCGACTTTGTAAGTGTCGCGATTCTTCCAGAGATCGAGTTGCGCAAGAACCTGGTTGGAAAATGAATTGGACATCACGAAACTCGGGTGGCCCGTGGCGCAACCAAGATTCACCAGGCGGCCTTCGGCGAGCAGGAAAATTTCGTGACCATCCGGGAACGTGTATTTATCCACCTGCGGTTTGATGTTGGTTTTCTTCACGCCTTTGGCTGCGTTGAGCGCATCCACCTGAATCTCATTGTCGAAGTGGCCGATGTTGGCGACGATAGCTTGATCTTTCATCCGCTGCATGTGATCGAGCGTGATGACGTCGATGTTGCCGCTAGCAGTAATGTAGATATCGCCGCGTCCCAGCGTGTCTTCGAGGGTCGTGACTTCGTAGCCTTCCATCGCGGCCTGTAGCGCGTTGATGGGATCGATTTCGGTAATGACGACGCGCGCGCCCTGTCCTCGTAGCGATTGCGCGCAACCTTTACCGACATCGCCGTAGCCGCAAACAACTGCGACTTTGCCCGCAAGCATGACGTCAAGCGCGCGATTCAATCCATCGACGAGCGAATGCCGGCAGCCGTAAAGGTTGTCGAACTTCGATTTGGTTACTGAATCGTTGACGTTGATCGCGGGAACAAGCAGCCGATTTTCCTGCGCCATTTTGTAAAGGCGATGCACGCCGGTTGTAGTCTCTTCCGAAACGCCGCGCCAATCCTTCACGATCTCGTGCCAGCGGTATGGATCCTCACGTTGGATTTCGAGCAGTAAATCTTTGATCACCTGCTCTTCCTTGTTCGCCGATTTCGTTTTTGCCCAATCGCTGCCTTCCTCGAGCTCGTAGCCTTTGTGTATGAGCAAGGTGGCGTCTCCGCCATCATCGACCACCAGTTGTGGACCTTTGCCGTCCGCGTGCGAGATCGCTCGATAAGTGCACCACCAGTAATCTTCCAGTGATTCGCCTTTCCATGCGAACACGGAAACGCCGCGCTTAGCGATAGCCGCCGCAGCATGATCTTGGGTCGAAAAAATATTGCAGCTGGCCCAGCGCACGCTCGCGCCAAGATCGACGAGCGTCTCAATCAACACCGCTGTCTGAATCGTCATGTGTAATGATCCAGTGATGCGCACGCCCGCGAGCGGTTTCTGCGGCGCGTACTTTTCCCGGATCGCCATCAGGCCAGGCATTTCCTTTTCCGCTATGGAAATTTCTTTTCGGCCCCAATCCGCCAGATTGATGTCTTTTATTTTGTAATCAGTTTTGGCGCGTTCAATGGTCGATGTTTTCATTTTGCCTGAAAGCTAGCTAGCCGCTTTTCTCAATTCCTCTGCCTTATGTGTTTTTTCCCATGTCAGTGCGTCGAGATCGTCAATGCGGCCGAAATGGCCGTAGTTGGTTGTCTTCCGATAAATCGGGCGAAGCAGGTTGAGCTGCTTGATGATCTCGGCGGGTTTGAAATTAAAAACTTCCCAAATCGCGCGTTCCAATTTTTCTTCGTCCACTTTGCCGGTGCAGAAAGTATCAACGCTGACGCTTACCGGCTCGGGGTGACCGATGGCATACGCGAACTGGACTTCGCATCGTTCCGCCAGGCCCGATGCAACAACATTCTTTGCGATCCAGCGCCCCATATAAGCTGCGCTGCGATCGACTTTGCTCGGATCTTTCCCCGAAAAAGCGCCGCCACCGTGCCGACCCATTCCGCCATAGCTATCGCAGATGATCTTGCGGCCCGTTATACCTGCGTCCCCTTCCGGACCGCCAATCACAAATCGGCCAGTTGGATTAATTAGGAACGTCGTTCTCTCGTCCAGCCATTCGGGCGGCATCACTTTTTTAATGAGAAGTTCGATCAGGCTTTCGCGAACTTCCTTTTGCTTCACATCCTCGGTATGCTGGGACGAAACCACCACGGTCGTCGCGCGCACCGGTTTGTAGCCATCGTATTCGATTGAGACTTGCGTTTTGCCGTCGGGACGCAGCCAGGGAATTTCACCCGATTTACGCAGCCGCGTGAGCTCGCGTCCGAGCTTGTGTGCAAATGAAATGGGCGCCGGCATGAGCTCTGGCGTTTCATTGCAGGCGAAACCAAACATCAACCCCTGATCGCCGGCACCTTGCTCGGCGGTAGCTTTTCCATCCGCTGCAACGCTATCGACACCCTGTTTAATGTCACGCGATTGCTCACTCATTTCGCAAATCACCCGGCAGGTGTCGGCGTGAAAAATGCAATCGCCGTTCACATATCCGATGTCGCGGATCGCAGTCCGCACGCGCTCTTCAAAATCAAACTTCGCGTTGCTGGTAATTTCGCCGGCGAGGACAACAAGATTTCCCTTGGCCAGCGTTTCGCAGGCTACGCGGCTCAGCGGATCCTGTTCGAGACAGGCGTCGAGAACGTAGTCGCTGATGGTGTCGCAAACTTTATCGGGGTGGCCTTCGGTGACGGATTCGGAGGAAAAGATGTAACGGCGGGACATGATTTCGGGAAAGTGATTCGTTAAAAGGGTTACGCTGTTAAATCGGGTTAGTCGGGGACGCGGCTCAGCCGTTGTAACGATTCAACGTTTTAACGATGTAACGTTGTCGCAAGACATATTGACCGATCATGATATGTCGATATATCGTTGGCGAGTAGAATGGCGTCAACCATTAATTTGCTCCGGTTGCTGGCGGACCCAACTCGCCTGCGCCTGCTGCTTCTCCTCGAACAGGAGGAACTTTCCGTGGCCGAATTGCAGCAGATTCTCGGGATGGGCCAATCCCGCATCTCCAATCATCTGGCGCAATTGAAGCGGGCCGGTGCGCTGACCGACCGCCGGGTTGGAAAAAACGTGTACTACGGCGCAAACCATCGTGGGCGGAATTCACAGCGAGAACGCGTCGCGGAGATAACGCGGCTGCTCGCGCGCGAACTGCCGGAAACGGCGCGCGATCGCACCAGTCTCAAACTCATTTTGCACAAGCGCCAGGATAAAGCGCGGAAATATTTCGATGAACTCGCCGGGAAGTTTGGCCGAAGTTATGTCCCAGGTCGCTCGTGGCAGGCGCTCGCGCACACGCTCATCGGCCTGCTACCACCGCTGACGGTTGCCGACCTCGGCGCTGGTGAAGGAACGCTTTCGCAGTTACTGGCAAAAAAGGCGCGCAAGGTCATCGCCATCGATAATTCGCCAAAAATGGTCGAGTTCGGCTCCCAGCTCGCGAAGAAACATGGATTCAAGAATCTCGAGTACCGGCTTGGCGACATTGAAGACCCGCCAATCGCGAAAAACAGTGTCGATCTTGCGATCCTCAGTCAGGCTTTGCATCACGCCATTCATCCGGAGCGAGCTGTCGCGGCTGCCTATCGAATCTTGAAACGATGCGGCAGATTGGTGATTCTCGATCTCTTGAGTCACCGGTTCGAGCGCGCCCGCGAATTGTACGCAGATCACTGGCTGGGATTTAGCGAAGTGCAGCTACATCAGTTCCTGGAAAAAGCCGGTTTTCGAGAGATCGAGGTGAGCGTCGTTGCTCGTGAAAAGCAAAGCCCGCATTTTCAAACCGTGTTCGCGACCGGAATTAAGTGAACGCCAAGGCTAATTGGCCTGTCAATATTATCGCCGTTGGCGTATGGTCTCGACCGACAAACCTGCAGCCATGACCGACTTCTTCGAGGAAGTAAAACGGCGCAAAGTCTATCGGGTGGCGGCGGCCTACATCATCGCTGCCGGCGGCATCATCCAACTGGCCTCGGCTGCGTTTCCGGCATGGGAATTACCAAATTGGGCGCTGCGTTTGGTGATCGTGTTATTGCTCATCGGGTTCCCAATCGCACTTATTCTTGCGTGGGCTTTCGATATCACCACGCAGGGCATCCGAGCTACACCTGGGGTTGCTGGGGGCAGAACGCACCGTCGTCGTAACGTAATCATGCTGGTCGCGACCGGAGTGGTTGTCTCCGCTGCCGCGGGGTTCTTTCTGTTGCCTCGCGTCGCTGCGCACAAGATCGATAAGTCGATCGCCATCCTGCCATTTCAAAATTTGAGCGACGAAAAGGAGAACGCCTATTTCGCTGACGGTATTCAGGACGACATCCTCACCAACTTATCAAAAATCAGTGAACTCAGAGTAATTTCGCGCACCTCCGTAATGCAATACCGGGGCGAGGCGAGAAACATTCGCGAAATCGGTAAGGCTCTCGGCGTTTCGAACATTCTCGAGGGCAGCGTGCGTCGCTCCGGAAATAAGGTGCGACTGAATGTGCAATTGATTGATGCGAATACGGATGAGCATCTTTGGGCGAACGATTACGACCGCGATGTGACCGACGTTTTTGCCATCCAAACTGATCTAGCGCAAAAAATCGCGAGTGAACTGCGGGCAAAACTGTCACCCAGCGAAAGAGCGCAGATGACGCGCAAGCCAACTGAAAATGGCGAGGCTTACCTTGCTTTTGTCCAGGCCCACAATCTTTCCTGCGCTTTTGAGGATTTCGACAAACTGAAACAAGGCGAGCAACTCTACGAGCGGGCAATCGAGCTCGACCCGAAATTCGCGCTCGCGATGGCGCGCTACTCGCAGCTGGAAAGTTGGATCCTGCATAACAACGAACGTACCTCTGAGCGACGGCAGAAAGCGCGTACGCTGGCCGACCGCGCCTTGCAATTGCAGCCTGATCTGCCAGAAGCGCACATGGCCCTAGGATTCTCGTACTATTATGGCGACAACGATTTTGATGCGGCTTTGAAGGAATTTGAAATCGCGCGACTCGGGTTGCCTAACGAGTCAGAGGTTTATCTCGCTATCGGTGCAATCCAGCGCAGGCAGGGAAAATGGGCGCAATCGACAGCTAACCTCGAGAAAGCAGTCAGTTTAAATCCCAAGGACATGTGGTCGCTGCAAAACCTCAGTTTCAATTATGCCATGCTGCGCAATTACGAGCAGGCTGACAAAACAATCGACCGCGCTCTCGCCGTCGACCCCACAGCTCTGGAACCGCTGGAGGTTAAATCCAAATTAGCAATCGCCGCGAGTGGGGACTTCAGCGTCGCCGAGAAAGCGTTCGAAGCCGTCAAATCCCTTCCAAAGAGTACGGAGCAGAAAATCAAGAGCGTGGGCGAGCGGGCGACTGTCTTTCTGCTGGAACGTAGGTACAGCGAAGCATTGCAGACGGCAGAAAGCTTACCGGACGATCGGCTCTCCAGTCTGTCTGGCGGCTTGTGCAGCAAGTACTATCTCATAGGGTTTGCCCGAAAATCTTTGCACGATGATAATGGCGCGCGAGCGGCTTTTCTTAAGGCAAAGAGCGCTGCCGAGGAGCAGTTGACACGAAGCCCTGACGCTGCCGATGCGCACGTTCAGCTGGCAAAAGTGCTTGCCTCACTCGGTGAAAGAGATGCTGCGCTGGCTGAGGCGCGACGGGCAACTGAACTGCAACCCGAGGCCAAGGACGCCTTTGGGGGGCCGGAGATTACGGCTGGCGTGGCCGAAGTGCACGCCATCCTAGGGGATAAGGGCCACGCGATTGAGATCCTCGAGGGATTATTGAACCGGCCAAGTTCCATCACGGTGCCGTTCTTAAAGGTCAATCCGATTTGGGACCCATTGCGAAACGATCCCGGTTTTGAGGCTTTGCTGAACAAATACAGTGGCAAGGCATAAGGCCGCGCTGCTTCTTCTCGCCGTTGCGGCCACGGCGCACGCGGACTGGGCGATTCGCTCCACAAACGCGGAACCGGGGCACGCCGATGTGGTGCATCGACACGTCGTTTTGGAAAATGGGAATTCGCATGAGAGCGCGGCTGTCGATCTTGCAATTTTTTCTACGAAATCGTGCACGTTGCGCATAATTGACAACCCGACCGGCGAAAACCTTTCCGACGCAATGGCGCGCGAGAAATGCGTCGCCGGAACGAATGGCGGATATTTTCGTCCAGATTTCGCGCCAATCGGCTTGTTGATCAGCGATGGCAAGCTAATTGCCCCGTTGCAACGCGCTCGACTGATAACTGGCGTCCTCAGCGCATCAACACGCGAAGTGCAGATCCTGCGAGTGCGTGAATTTTCAGTCCAAGGAAAAGTGAACGCTGCGGTGCAATGCGGACCGTTCCTTGTCGATCATTACGAGCGGGTTCGTGGCCTGGACGACTCGACCTCGGCACGGCGGAGTTTTGTCGCGACCGGAACAAGTGACCGCACATTGCTGGGAGTTTGCTCAGAAATCTCACTTGCCGAATTGGCAAAAATTCTTGCCACGACACGGTTGGCCGACGATTTTAAAATTCAGCGCGCGCTCAATCTCGATGGTGGATCTTCGAGCGCGTTTTGGTTTGCCCGCGACAATGACGGCGCGTTTTCAATTCCCGAGCAAAAACCCGTGCGCGATTTTGTGGCGATCGTTCCGAAATGATTTTGTTCACAGATTTCGCAGATTTGCGCCGATTTCCTCAGTGCTAATCTGCGGGAATCTGCGTAATCTGCGGATTCCAAATGCGCACGTTTGGCGGATTTAGATCTGGTGATCGCTTTTTCTACGGCGAAGTGCGTGGCGACGACGTGCACGTGCTGGCAAAACCATATTGGACCGAGATCGAACCGACTGGCGATGTGCGCAAGCTGGCGAATTTGCGCGTCGATCTTCCGGTTGCGCCATCGAAACTCATCGCCGTCGGCTTGAATTACTCCGATCACATCGCCGAGATGAAACGAACTGAGTTAGGCGCGCCGTTGATCTGGTTTAAGGCGCCAAGTTCGCTTCTGCCGCATGACGGGACGATCCAGATCGCCTTTCCCGAGCATCGAACGGATTTCGAGATGGAGCTTGCGGTCATAATCGGCGCTCGGGCGAAGAACGTAAGCGTGAACGACGCACTCGATGACGTCTTCGGTTACACAATCGGCCTCGATGTAACCGATCGCGACCTGCAAAAACAGGAAAAGCAATTTGGGCGGTGCAAATCGTTCGATACTTACACGCCGATTGGACCGTTCGTCTACGCCGATGTCGATGTTAGCGATGTGCCGCTGGAGCTGCGGCAAAACGGCGAGATGCGGCAACAGACACGCACGAGCAGGATGATTTACTCGGTCGCGCAACTGGTTTCATTCGCCAGTGAATCCCTGACGTTGCTGCCGGGCGACCTCATTCTGACCGGAACACCCTCGGGTGTCGGCCCCATCCAAACAGGCGATGAACTGGAAGCGACCATCGGCAATTGGCCATCGTTGCGCAATCGGGTTGCGAACGTCCACGGCATGTGGAGCGAGCCAGGCAAGTATGGCTCGATAGCGTCACAGGACTAGGAATATGCTCGTAAAGCAAAAATCAGGTAATTAGATCCCAGGAATCCGCTGTGCCTGAGGTTCGTCAGATATTCATTTGGAACGGGAAAAACGACCTCGGTCCCTTCACCGACGAGGAGCTAATGGAGAAGGTAAAAAGCGGGGCTGTGCGTCCGGCGGACTATTACTTTATCGAAGGCATGAGAGATTGGGAACGTGTCGCGCATCTGCCGGTCTGTAAGAAGTTGCTGGCAACGAGTAGACAAAAACAGATGCTCGACGAGATGGGTGTTAAGTATGATGAGTTTCTGACGAAGACTGACGTGAGCGGGATTTTGGCGAATCAGCCCGCAACGCAGCGACAATTGGATTATCTAAAGAGCTTCGGCGTCACGCCCGCGGCTTCGTTCACTAAAGCGCAAGCATCAGAAATGATAGAGCGCTGCGTTGCGGACCCCGTTGCGAGAGAACAACAAGCGCAAATCAGAGCAGCCGAATTTGAGAGACAGCGACGCGAACGGGAGGCATTCCCTTCGTATTATCTGAAGCAAGACATTGTCGCCGCGGAACGCGAATTGGCCGGGTTGAAGCGAACCTACGAGGAAAAAACAAATGAGCTCGCGCGTGATCGTCGCAAACTCGGCAAGTTGCAGCGCCTACTTGAGAAAAGTAATGATGAGATTGAGCGGTTAGCACTGGAGCAGAAGATCGTCTCGGTTAAAGAAGAGATTGAGTCGACTGAGGCAGAGATTGAACGTTGTTCGGAGGACCTCAAGGACGCCAAGGAAGAATTTGAATATCGACGGTCGCTCCGAAAAAAATTCTGGAAGGGAACGTTTTCGGCCGGAGCGCTCAGTAGCGAGGATCTTGAGGATTTAGCCGACTACCTCGACGCCATTGATCGATTACACGCTGAGTACGGGCGCAAGCTGAAGGTGCCAACATTAAAGCAGGTTGAGGATCTTCTGGCAGCGGTTGACAACGCATCGGCCGATTGGGACAAGGAACGACCCGACCGTTTTTACTCAAAATACACGGCAAGTTTTCCAGAGGCCGTCAAACGGTCGCGAGCAAAACAATCGGCGGCAAAACAGGGCTGCACCATCCTTGGTCTTGCTATCGGTTTACCGGTAGCAGCGATATTGATCAGGATTTTTTGCTAGTTTAAGCCGATCCAAAGAGTCGACGTAGTGTTCACTTTGCTGTGTGGCCGGGCGGTCTAGTCAGAGTCGGGCGTCTCAACTAATTCCCGCTTCCTGTCCGCGAAATCTTTTGCCTCCGCAAAGTGACCAATATATTGCAGCCAAGAAATCGCACGGCAGGAATTAGTTGCAGACCCATAGTCGGTTTCAACACCGTGCAACACTTCGTGCCGATTTAGAAGGCGTTTAAGTAAGATCGGGTTCCCTGTCGATACGTTGAGCGGCATAGCCATCAGCACCAACTCCAGAACTTGTCTCTGCGTCTCATGGATAATGGTCGAGTCCACGAATTGTTTAAGGCGCTTCAGTTTGGAATCTTTACGCGAGTAAATCGAAAGCCTTTCAATGCCTGTTACCTCGCGAGCAATCCCGTCTGCTTGAATCAGGAACATCGGAACAGACAATTCATAATCGCGATTTCGATGCGCTCGGAAAGCCTTTTGCAAAATTAGGCGTCGTCTCGGATGCGCCTTGGCAAGGCCGGCCTCAATGCCATCCGCTTGCTGGTTAAAGTGAATTCTTAATCGACGATTGGCTCTCTCTTTCTGCCCAGTTGTTAAAAGGATTGCGAGTGGATTGAGCCAAGCAAGCGGCGTATTCCAAATTGAGATAAACCAACCGTTTTGGGCGAGTATTTTCAATTGGTGACCATAATAAAATGGTTCTCGAACTGTGGCGCGCGACGACGCCTCTCGCCGCAGCCCGTCGAGCTCAATTTGCAGTGGCTTCGGTACCAGCAGTTGGCTTTCCTCGAGAATCCGTTGACAAAGTTCGGATAATTTAACTTCGAGTGATCGCATTTTACGAAAACGCACGCACTGTATCTCAGCAGGCATCAACAGCACGGGGTTACCCAAAAGTCGCGCTGCAATTAATCGAGGATTTCGAGGCCCATTTGGCGGGCGGTGCCGGCGATGATGCGGAAAGCCGCTTCGTCGTCACGCGCGTTGAGGTCTTTGCGCTTGGTGTTCACGATGTCCATGACTTGTTTGCGCGTGACTTTGCCCACCTTGGTTTTGTTCGGCTCTTTGGAACCGGCGGCAATATTGGCTGCTTTCTTCAACAGCACAGCTGCGGGTGGGCTTTTTGTGATGAATGTGAACGATTTGTCTTTATAGACCGTGATGACGACCGGCAAAATGTCGCCGGCTTGTTTCTGTGTTGCGGCGTTAAATTCTTTGCAGAACGCCATGATGTTCACGCCGCGCGGGCCGAGAGCAGTGCCCACAGGCGGTGCGGGATTGGCCTGGCCCGCCGGAATTTGAAGTTTGATCTGTGCGACGACTTCTTTAGCCATGTTGTTCCGTCCTATTCTAAATTAAGAGATCCCTCGACTTCGCTCGGGATGACAATCATCCGCGTTCGACCTGCCAATATTCCAGTTCCACCGGCGTGGCGCGACCGAAGATGGTGACTGACACGCGGAGTTTGCCGCGGTCGGGATCAATTTCCTCGACGATGCCAGTCTGGTTCTGGAACGGGCCGTCGGCGACTTTCACCGATTCGCCCACTTCGAAACTGACTTTCGGTTTCACCTTTTCTTCGCGCTCTTTCATTTGCGCCAGCATGCTGTCCACTTCCGATTGCCGCATCGGGATCGGTTTGTCCTTCGTTCCGGCAAACCCGATCACGCCAGGCGTGTCGCGGATGAAATACCAGGTGCGGCCGACCAGCTGATTATTTTCGTCGAGCAAATGCATGTTAATGATCAGATAGCCGGGAAAAAATTTGCGCGTCGTCTCACTCTTCTTGCCTTTCTTAATCTCCGAAACGCGCTCGGTCGGGACGAGCACTTCATAGATCAAGTCGCCCATTTCCTCGGTCTTGACGCGTTTCAGAATGTTCTCGCGCACCTTGTTTTCCTGACCGGAAAGCACGTGCACGACATACCATTGATCTTTGCCCGCGAGTGTTTGTGCCATAAATCAGTGTAACCGAGTGAAAAAGTGGACGAAATTCACCAGAACGAAATCAAACAGCGCGACGTAGCCGCCAAGTAGTAGCATGGCGATAATGACCACCAGCGTCGAGTCGGTGAGCTCCTTGTAGCGCCGGAACCCTTTTTCCTTTGGATCCCATGGCCAGGAAGCTTTCTGGAGCTCGATCCTCACTTCGCTAAGAAAGTTTTTTATCCTGGTAATCATTGCGTCGCTAAGTGACTCGTTAAATCGTTACATTGTTAAATCGACGGCCAGTAGCATAAAGGTTTTCCCAGCCAACACGCCAGGAGGGACTCGAACCCCCAACCGACGGTTTTGGAGACCGCTACTCTACCAATTGAGCTACTGGCGTAAGTTCAATTTCGAATTTAGAAATTCGAATCAAGAATTTAATCCAGAATTTCGCTGACGCGACCCGCGCCGACCGTTTTCCCGCCTTCACGAATGGCGAAGCGAATCGTCTTCTCCATGGCGATAGGTGTGATCAACTCGACTTCAATGGAGACGTTGTCGCCGGGCATCACCATTTCCACGCCCTCGGGCAACTTGACAGTGCCAGTCACGTCCGTGGTGCGGAAATAAAACTGGGGCCGATAATTGGAGAAAAACGGCGTGTGCCGTCCGCCTTCCTCCTTGCTTAGCACATAGACTTCCGCCTTGAATTTCTTGTGCGGGGTAATCGAGCCGGGCTTCGCAATGACCTGCCCACGTTCGACGTCCTCCTTCTTCAAGCCGCGCAGCAAAACGCCCACGTTATCGCCCGCGCGCGCTTCATCGAGGAGTTTGCGGAACATTTCAATATCAGTCGCCACGGTCTTTTGTGTTGGACGAACTCCGACCAGTTCGACTTCTCCCATTTTTTTAAGAACACCACGCTCGACACGACCGGTAGCGACGGTCCCGCGGCCTTCAATATTGAACACGTCTTCGATCGGCATCAAAAACGGCTGATCGACTGGCCGTTCAGGCACCGGAATGTAATCGTCAATCGCCTCTACGAGGGCAATTACCTGCTTCTCCGCCTCTGGGTCGCCATTGAGCGCCTTAAGAGCGCTGCCTTTAACAATGGGGATTTTGTCTCCTGGAAATTCGTACTGGGTTAGAAGATCGCGCACCTCCATCTCAACGAGATCGAGCAGCTCGGAGTCATCGACCATGTCGGTTTTGTTTAGAAACACGACAATGGACGGAACACCGACCTGCCGCGCGAGCAGGATATGCTCGCGGGTCTGAGGCATCGGCCCATCCGCGGCAGACACGACCAGGATGGCGCCATCCATTTGGGCGGCGCCAGTAATCATGTTCTTGATATAGTCGGCGTGACCGGGGCAATCGACATGCGCGTAGTGGCGTTTCTCGCTCGAGTACTCGACGTGGGCGGTGTTAATGGTAATGCCGCGTTCTTTCTCCTCGGGCGCATTGTCGATTGATTCGTAGGCGCGCACTTCGGCCATGCCCTTTTTGTGAAGCACGCTGGTAATAGCGGCCGTAAGCGTTGTTTTGCCGTGATCCACGTGACCGATCGTGCCAACGTTCACGTGCGGCTTATCGCGTTTGAATGCTTCCTTAGCCATTTCAATTCTCCTGTTTAATTAAACTGTCTCATTTTCTTTCAATTATTCCACCGCCGGTCCCGAGCTCGCTCTCGAGCCCATGACCGGGATTGAACCGGTGACCTCGTCCTTACCAAGGACGTGCTCTGCCAACTGAGCTACATGGGCCGCTTTTCGTCATCTCGATGGTCGCCACATCTTCGGCGGCGGAACCGAGTGATGAACCGGTTTTGACCTTTTACCAGAGATTCAAAAGTCCCAAAGCCGCGTCAAATTTGCAATTTGAACGACCATGGGACCGCCTCGTTCCAGCAAAAAGCGTCCGAAAGC
Source organism: Verrucomicrobiota bacterium (assembly GCA_046734045.1). GTDB lineage: Bacteria > Verrucomicrobiota > Verrucomicrobiia > Chthoniobacterales > UBA10450 > Udaeobacter. Next base: position 10,286 of record JBKPQL010000020.1, on the reverse strand, counting down.
TAACCGCGCGCCATCCTCTGTCAAAGGAATTTCTTTCGTGAGTAGGGCAGCGCGCTGCCCAGTTGGGACATCGCAGCGCGATGGCCGCCACCCTTTAGCGGATTCGGTGGCTTGTGGGCTCTGCCTTCCCTCGAGTGATAAGACGCACAATCACGGCAATTACAATTAGCGCCGCGATGGCGATCACAATATACAATGGATTGATCAGAGTGAGCAGCCCCGGTTTTTCGGGAGTTGGCGTGGGCGTTGCTGTCGGAGGCGGGGCATTCTTCGCGGCCAGCCGCCCTTGGGCAAACTGCAAGCGCTGGAAAGTATCATTGTCTTGCGGATTGAGCTTCAGTTCAGCTTGATAATCGTCGATTGCCTTCTCGTACTGCCCCGCCAGGCTATAAGTGTAACCGCGCTTGGTCAGGGTCTCCGCATCGTTCGGGTTTTTCTCCAGTATAAACGTATAATCGGCAATGGCCGCATCGAAGTTTTTCATTCCCCGATACGCCAGTGCGCGCCGATCATAGGTTTGCAGGTCGTCCGGCTTTTTTTGGATCACGGCTGTGAAGTCGGCTACCGCCTTGTCCCATTGACTGAGTCCGAGCTCGGCGAAGCCGCGGAATTTGATTGCAGCTACTTCATCGGGTTTGATCTCGAGTGCTTTCTCGGTGTCAGCCAGCGCTTGCTGATAATTTTTTTGCTGCAGGAAAACCTGCGCTCTGCCGACGTAAGCCCGCAGGTCTTTGGGCGACAGATCGATGGCCTTTGAAAAATCATCACCCGCCTCCTGGTATCGCTGGAGCGCGAAATTGGCAAAACCACGACCCTCATAAAATGCAGGCTGCTTATCGTTTGCCAGAATTGCTTTGGTAAACTCTGTCATCGCTTGGTCGTACTGCTGACTATCAAGCAATTGGATGCCCTTCGTGTACTCGCTCGTCCCGGCTCCCGCCGCTTGCTCTTTGGCTGGTGCTTTCTCTTTAGCTGGTGCAAAACTGGCCGTGCCAAAAAGGCAGGCAGCGATCAGAGATATTGTGATTCGACTGGTAATCATAATGGTGTGCTCTCCTTCCAGCCCACTTTTTGAGGGATTTCTCGCCCGTAGGCGAGAAAATTAACGCAACAAAAAAAGAATAGCCATGAACCAACTGAATTCCACCCGGGAGATCGTCGGTTCGCGCAGCCGCACGAGCACCTCGGAAGGTTATGCCGCAGTCTTCGCCACGATCCTCATCTGGTCCACGCCATCACTTTTTCAGTACTATCTTAACCGTTACTACGATCCGTGGGCGCAGAATTTCTATCGTTATTTGGTAGCATGTGTTTCAATCGCGCCGCTATTGATCTATTGGATGCGGCACCGCGGACTGTCCATCGATCGCCGCGCTGTAACGATTTGCATCCTTCCTTGTCTCCCCAATGTTATCCATCAAGTTACGCAGGTTATTGCGCTGTTCTATGTGGGGCCTGGAGTTTACACCATCTTCACACGTGCCTCGGTGATTTTCACCGCGCTGCTTGCGCTCGCCTTTTTTCCCGAAGAGCGTCACGTCATCCGTCAATGGCAGTTTCAATTGGGTACCGGTATGGGATTGATCGGCGCCTTCGGAGTGGTTTGGTTTCAACCGGGGTTGAAATCAGGGCATATCGCGCTTCCAGGCTTATTCATTGCCTTTACAGCCACATTTTGCTGGGCGCTTTACGGAGTTTTGATTAAACGCCCATCAGCTGAGCTTGGATCGATCCGCAGTTTCGGAATCATTAGCTTCATCACTTCGGCACTCTTATTTCCCCTTACTCTCGCTTTTGGCAAGCTCGATACGCCCCTTCACGCTGGCGCGCACGCGAACCTGGTTCTCATCATCTCCGCCGTGAGCTGCATTACACTCGCGCATGTCCTCTACTATGTCGCGATCCAAGAGATCGGTGTGGCACTGGCACAATCGCTCCAACTTCTCTGCCCTGCCGGTGCACTGGCACTCTCAGCCTGGATTTATGGCGAACGGCTCAGTCACGCCCAGATATGGAGCGCCGCCATTTTGCTCCTTGGTGCGTTCCTGGCGATGCGCACAAAGCCGGCCGCCACAACCGAGGCAGCCGAAAATCTGTAGTGATATTTTCGGTGCTGGATATTAAATGTTCGATTTTGGTATCGAGTATTAGCGCTCGAATCGCAGCACGGCGTCCATGAATCTGAAAGCGTACCTCCGATCGCGCCAAAAGGAGATCGACCGCGCGCTGGATCGCTATTTGCCAAAGCCAAATACAAAACCGACGACGCTTCACCGAGCAATGCGTTATAGCCTTTTCGCCGGCGGCAAACGATTGCGACCGATTCTCTGTCTCGCGGCAGCCGAAGCTTGCGGCGGAAAAATCAGCAACGCGCTTCCTCTCGCCTGCGCGCTCGAATGCATCCACACGTATTCGCTCGTGCACGACGATCTGCCGAGTATGGACAACGATGATTTTCGTCGCGGCCGGCCCACTTGCCACAAAGTTTTCGGAGATGGCATCGCAATCCTGGCTGGAGACGCGCTGTTGACGATTGCGTTTGAACTTGTGTCCAGGGCAAAGCCGACGCCGCGCTACAACATGTCGAGTTTGCTTCGCGAGATCGCAATGGCGGCAGGAAGCCAAAAACTGATCGCGGGGCAAGTAGCCGACCTGGAAGCCGAAGGCAGAGACGTTAAACGCGACCAGTTGCGTTATATACACGAAAACAAAACTGCCGCGATATTGACCACGTCGGTCCGGCTCGGTGCGATGAGCGCCAACACCGATCCAAAAAAACTCCGGGCCATCACACAATTTGGCCGGGGACTGGGCCTCGCTTTTCAAGTGATCGACGATATCCTCGACGTAACGCAGACATCGGAGATTTTGGGGAAAAGCGCCGGCAAAGATATCGCCGCAAAGAAGGCGACCTACCCAGCGGTGATTGGTTTGGAGAAATCGCGCGCCGAAGCCAGGCGGCTCACTCGCCAGGCGCACAATGCCATATCGGTCTTTCGCAGAGACGCCGTAGAACCGCTGCATGCTCTCGCAAATTATCTTTTGGAGCGTGAATATTGAAGTAGCGCAACCGGTCCCGGTTGCGAATCTTCTGGGGCCGCAAGCGAGACACTTACGCTACTTTGAGATTCGGATCGATCTCTTCAGTTACTTTCGATTCGAAGCCCGCTTGTAATCGCAATAACGTAGCGAACGCGATCATCGCGGCGTTATCAGTGCATAACCAGGCCTCGGCGCTTTTGAAATCGAATCCTGCGCGGGCGCAGGCCTCAGCCAATTGTCGCCGGAGCTCCTTATTGCAGCTCACCCCGCCGCTTATCGTCACAAGACCGACATCGTATTTCTGTGCAGCCGCAATGGCTTTGCGCACCAGCACATCGACAATCGCCTGCTGAAAAGAAGCGCAAAGATCATTTATCACGCGCTCACTCCCAGCGGAAGCGAGGGACCTCTCAGAAGGTGATTGAGCACTCTTCTTCGCCCGGTCGCTCCCGCTTCGAGTGTCAGGTCCATCGCCGTCTTTGCGACTCGGGATAACACCAATTTTCGGCAACAAATATCGCACCGCGGTTTTCAATCCGCTAAAGCTGAAGTTGTCCGAGTCGAGCATGCTGCGCGGCAAATCGAAACGCGCCGGATCGCCGCCAGCGGCATGTTTTTCAATTTCGGGACCGCCGGGATAACCGAGTCCAAGCATTTTGGCGACTTTATCGAATGCTTCGCCGGCGGCGTCATCGACCGTGCGCCCAATTAATTGATAATCCGCGAGTCCGCGGACAAAGATCGACATGGTATGCCCGCCACTCACTACGAGCGAAATATTACGTCTCACCTCGCCGTCTCCGAAAAAAGGCGAAAGCAGATGTCCCTCGAGGTGATTGATAGCGACGTAGGGCTTGCTAAAGCCGATTGCCAAACCTTTGGCAATCGAAGCGCCTATCATAAGCGAGCTCGCCAGCCCGGGTCCGCTGGTTGCCGCAAACGCGTCGATTTGGGACATGTCGATGTTCGCGTCGCGGGTCGCCCGTTCGAGCAGGCGCGGAGCATAAACAAGATGATTGCGCGATGCGATCTCGGGTACGATCCCACCATATTTTTCGTGCGCGGCGATTTGCGAGGCGACTTCGCTCGCGAGCAACTCCACACCAAAGCGGTCGTCGCCGCCGCCCAAAATTGCGACGGCAGTTTCATCGCACGATGTTTCGAGGGCAAGGATCGTGCTCACAAAGAAATTGTAGGGTAGACGCTCCGCCTGCCAACTCGGGCAATTGATGCGGTTGCCCTACAATGATTGGCCAGGGTCACAGGCCGTCCCTGCAGTTATTTCTTTACGGCTTCGGCTTTCGGGGCGTTCTGCTGCGCGTAGATCATGACGCCTTTGAGCGCGTCGATGGCCCGCAGCGTCTGGGTGTCTTTTGTCTTGATAATGGTTTTCTCGTCCTCGGGTTTCGCGTTCTCCGTATTACGCAGCGCAAAAAGCGCGCGTTCCTGCTCTGGGGTCATCCCCACGCGAATATTCGGGGTCACGCCGTTTCCCTGAATGATCTGTTTACTGGGCGTGTAATATTTTGCCGTGGTAAAACGCACAGCGGAGCCATCTGGCAATTGCATGACGTTCTGGACGGAACCTTTTCCAAATGTCGTTTCGCCAACGAGGATGGCACGATGCAAGTCCTTCAACGCCCCGGCAACAATCTCTGCGCCACTGGCGCTCCCTTCGTTGATGAGGAGCGCCATCGGGAAACTCGGGCGCTCTTTTTTTGCTCCGGAAGTCGAGTAATCGTGCTGCTGAGAAGCGACGCGACCCTGAGTTGATACCACTTTTGTGTTGGGCGGCAGAAACTCAGCACACACGTCAACTGCGGCGTTCAACAAACCGCCGGGATTATTTCGGAGATCAAGAATGAGAGCCTGCATGCCCTGCTTTTGCAAATCGTCGAGCGCCCTGGACAACTCGTCTGCCGTGGGCTCATTGAACTGAATCAACCGGATATAGCCGATCTTGAAAGGGCCAGTCAGCTCCGCCTCGAGCAACCTCGCTCCCTTGACGCTCTGGATCTTAATTTCCGCGCGCTCCAATGTGTAGTCTTTGATCTCCTTAGTCGAAGGCCGCAGCAGAGTAAGAGTGATCTTGCGTCCGGTTGGCCCGCGCAAAACATTAATGGCATCCTGCAGGTCCATTCTTTCCGTCGAAGCGCCGTTTATTTTCAAAATTTGATCGCCAGCGAGAATGCCAGCCTTGGCCGCAGGCGTGTCCTCGATGGCCGTCACCACCGTTGGCAAGCCGTTTTTCATCGAAACCTCGATGCCGAGCCCGTTAAAACGGCTGCGTGTATCCTCCTGCATGTCACGGAAATCGTTCGGATCCAGGAACTGGCTGTGGGGATCGAGTGAGGAGAACATCCCTTTCAGCGCTGCCGTCACGAGATCGTGGTAGTCGGTCTTACTAGCATCCACGTAATCCTGCCGGATTAATTCGATCGCCTTTGCGAAAATGGAAATTTGTGCGTAGGCATTATCGTTTTCGCTCTTTCCAGGCTGCGTTTCTTGGGCGCAGACACCAGAGAGAATGCCAAGCAGCACCGAGGAACCCAACGGCAGGACAATGGAGCATCTCATCTTACCAGCTAGAATTAGAAACCACACCATCATCGCTCATTGGAAATTTTTGGCAACGCGCAAAGCGCTGCCTAACTTTGCGCCCCGCATGAAATCGGATTGTGCATGGAAAGTTTCTGCGGTCGCTCTTTTTCTCATCGCGCTGTGGCTACCGGCTGCGAGCACCAGTGCCAGCCAAACTGCTGATACTGAGTACGAAGCGGTGGCCGAGGAATACATCAAAGGCTATCTCGCTGCCCGCCCGCTCGAAGGCACCATGCTCGGCCTTCACGAATATGACGGGAAGATCACTGATTACAGCCGCCTTGCGCTCGACGCTGAACTTAATCGACTGCAGCGGTTCGATGATCGCCTGACCAAGTTCGAGCCAGCCAAGCTAAGTCCGCGACAATCGATCGATCTGCGTATCCTGCAGGCAGCGGTCAGAAAAGAGCTCTTCGAAATGCAGGAGATGTCGATTTTCGAACGCAATCCCATGGTTTACGCGCGCGCAGCCGATCTGAATATTTACGTTCAAAGGAATTTTGCGCCGCTGGAAGACCGTGTTCGCAGCCTGACCGCGATCGAATCCCAAATCCCAAATGTGCTGATCGCGGCAAGAACAAACCTCGATGAAGTGCTTCCCAAACCGTACGTGGAAACGGCCATCGAGATCGCGAAGGGGGCCTCCGATTTTTTAAAGAAAAGCCTGCCACCTGCAGTTGCGGGTGTAAAAGACGAACAAGTTCGCGTCGCGTTTCAGAATGCGAATCGCAAAGCAGCCCATGCGCTCTTCGATTATGCGGCTTGGCTTGAACGAGAGAAACTTCCGAAATCGTCGCTCGATTTTGCTTTGGGCGAGGAAAAATTCCGACGCTTGCTGGCTCAAACCGAGCTGGTCGATCTGCCGCCGCAGAAAATTCTCGAGATCGGTCTGGAGCAATTAAAAGCCGAACAAGAAGCGTTTGCCGACGCTGCCAAAAAAATCGAGCCGAACAAGTCACCCATTGATGTTTTCAGGCAAATCCAGAGCGAGCATCCCACACCGGAAAATCTCATTCCAGATGTGGCCAAAGACCTGGACAAAATTCGCAAATATGTCTTGAGCCATCATTTGGTCAGCATCCCCTCCGATGTCCGCGCCAAAGTGAAAGAGACGCCGCAATATCTGCGTGCCACGTCTTTTGCGTCGATGGACACACCGGGACCGTTCGAGAAGCGCGCGACCGAGGCTTATTATTACGTCACCCCCACGGAAAACGACTGGCCGGAGAAACAAAAAGCAGAATGGCTGACTGCCTTTAATTATTATACCACAGACATTACCTCGATTCATGAAGCTTACCCCGGTCATTATGTGCAGTTCCTGCACTTGAACGCTTCGGCAGCAAACAAGGTCGAAAAAATTTTCGGTAGCTACGCGTTTATCGAAGGCTGGGCGCATTACTGCGAAAAAATGATGATCGACGAGGGCTACGGAAGCGCGACCAGTTCGACTCCCAGCGAAGACGACGTGAAACGGGCAGCCAAATATCGCATGGCCCAAGCCGACGAGGCCCTTCTTCGTTTATGCCGTCTGTGCGTGTCAATCAAAATGCACACGCAAAACATGTCGATCGACGACGCCACAAAATTTTTTCGGGAGAATTGTTACTACGAGGAAAAACCGGCGCGCGAGGAAGCGATCCGTGGCACTTTCGATCCTTTGTATCTCAGCTACACGCTGGGTAAGTTGGAGATTCTAAAGTTGCGCGCCGATTACAAGGCGCAGGAGGGCGAAGAATTCTCCCCGCAACAGTTCCACAACGAACTACTCAACCACGGCATGCCACCCATTCGTCTCCTCCGCGAAATCATGCTCGAGGACCAAAGCAAGTGGAACGAGGTGCTGTAATTTTCCTTACTCTCGCTCGTGCTCGTAATCGATCCCCGTCACCATGGAATTTCCTTCCGGTCGCGCAAGAATTTGCCGGTGAGATTCTGCGGCGCCTCGCTGGCAAGCCAGACGATCGTATCCGCGCCTTCTTCTACTGAGCGGGTCGCGTTCCGACCGCCCATATCCGTTCGCACCCAACCGGGGCAAACAGAATTCACCGCGAACTTCGGCAATGCTGTCGCGAGCTGCGATGTCACGCCATTGAGCGCAGTCTTCGAAATGCAATAAGCCGGCGACCAACCATCGGCGCCACCGGTCAGTTGCCCGCCGCCGCTGGAAACATTGATAATGCGTGGCGCTTTGCTTTTCGCGAGCAAAGGCGCGAACGCACGCGTCACACGCAATGCTCCTAGCGTGTTCGTCTGGATTGTCTCCCGAAAGAGCTTATCGCTGATATCCAGAATCGCATTATCACTATCGACCATGATGCCGGCGTTGTTTACGAGCACATCGAGATGATCCACAATTTTCGAGAACTCACGTGCTGCGCCGGTCACACCGGCATTGTCCGATATATCAATTTCGAGAAATGCTGCCTTTCCGCCCTCTTTTGTGATCTCATCCGCCGCTTTGCGACCGCCCTCACGATTGCGCGCGCCGATGAAAACGTGAAATCCTTTAGCCGCGAGTTGACGCGCAATTTCACGCCCGATTCCTTTATTTGCTCCCGTGACCAACACCGTTTTCATGTGTCCCCGATTCCGACCGCTCACAGGCCGCCATCGTGCGGGCAAGATGTCCGCTTGACGAACAGCCAGGACGGTTGCGTTACTCTTCCTCTAACAACTCTTTCAACATCGGCTGCGGATTTGATGGCTGGGTCAAGCTGGGGGAGCGTAACGTAGACTCGATAGGCTTGACGTCCGCCAATACCTTTTCACCAACAGCAGCGCGCAGTCTTTGAATTTTTTCTCCAGCAGGCCGCACCATGCGCTCATAGCTGCCTACGGACTTGTTGAATGCCTCACCGGCTTTTTCCAGACCGTCGCGAATGTTCTCGAAATGTTCCGTGAACGTGGCTACGCGCGCGTAGAGATCTTGCGCTGCCTCTGCGATCGCTCGCGTGTTTTCAGTTTGCGCGTACTGCTGCCAGCAAACGCTCACCGACCGCAACAACGCTATCAAGGACGCCGGCGTCGCCAGCAAAATCCGCCTCGTTGCTGCCCAGACTATCAAATCACGATCGCCTTCCAGCGCTGCACTAAACAGCGATTCCGCCGGAACAAAGAGCACCACATGATCCAAGGCGTTTGGAAACTCACGCGGATAGTCGCGATCAGCGAGCGCTCTGATCGTGGCTTTAAGCTTCGCTACGTGCGCAGCCAGCGCTTCAGCGCGCTTCGTCGTGTCTGCAGTATCGAGAGCGGCGAGGAAATCAAGTTCCGGCACTTTCGCGTCAACGATTATGAAACGATCGCCCGGCAAGTGCACGATCAAATCAGGCTTTTTGTCCTCCGACTGTGTCTGCTCGGTAAAATCACAGTGCGCGCTCATGCCCGCAGCTTCTACTACCCGTCGCAAGGTTTCCTCGCCCCAGCGTCCCCGCGCCTGGCTCGACTTAAGCACCATTCGAAACTGCTGTGTCTCCTTCGCCAGAGACTGGCTTTCTTGCGAGAGCATCTCCAGTTGCTTCGTCACTGCGCCGAGGGCCGATGCCTGCGCTGTTTCATTTTGTTGCAAGCGCTGCTGATAAATCTCCAGTTGTTGCTTCAACGGTTCGACTAAATTTTTGATCGCTTCCTGTCGCTGGGCCAAGTCGCCTTCCACAGACAATTGAGCCTTCTCCAACTCAGCTTTGGCCATTTGAACGAAGGTCTTGCTGTTGCTCTGCAGAATATCCAAAGAGAGCGACTTAAAATGCTCAGACATTTGAGCCTTCGTCTGGCGAGCGAGAAAAAGTGCAGCACCTAAACCGAGCACAAATGCGAGCCCGATTAAGAAGTAAGCCAAGGGAGTCACAGGGTGTGAATACTCGAATTGCAACGCGAGTTCAACCGTACGCGTCGTCGATCTATTTGACGCCGCGCGCTCCTTTTACCCGCGGCAGCGGAACCCTTACATTCAAGCACGGTAGTTAAGCGCAGTGAGACCGGAACCTTCGAATATCTCTTGGGAGGAAATTTCTATGTCGAAACGATCATTGTTTGCTCTGCTGATTCCAGTTTTTGCCTGCGCCATCGTGAGCGCGCAGGAACCGTTGGCAATCCATCAACCTACACTGACTCCGCAAGACAGCGGTACCACCAACGGTCTGATCTCGGTTTGGCCGGTGAACCCGCAGGTGGTCTGGGCGTGCGGCCGCAACGGTACGTTCACCGTCACGACGGACGGCGGACAGACTTGGAACGCCAGTGTAGTGCCTGGCGCCGAAACGCTGCAGTTCCGCGATGTGCAGGCGTTCAGCGCCAGTGTTGCTTACCTGATGTCAATTGGAGCGAACCCAACAGATTTTCGCATCTACAAGACGACGGACGGCGGAGCTACCTGGGCGATCCAGTTTGAGAACCAGAATCCGAATGCGTTCTACGACGGCTTCGCGTTCTGGACGCCGAATCGTGGGATTGCGCACAGCGACTCATTCAATGGGGTTTTCCCGGACCTGCGCACGACTGATGGAATGACGTGGCAGGACATCAGTAACAATATGCCGCCGGCGCTGCCCGGTGAAGGCTCCTTCGCGTCAAGCGGCACTTGCGTCACAACACAAGGTGGCAGGAACGCGTGGATAGCGACAGGCGTCGCGGCGATTGCC
>JBKPQL010000019.1:0-21339 GCA_046734045.1 Verrucomicrobiota bacterium | reverse complement strand
GACGTTTAATGAACCGGCAAAGGCGAAACAATTGAAACGGCGTTTTCAAGGCGCAGGCCTGAAAGCCGATGTTCATAACGAAGCGCCCTTGCAGCAACTCGGCTTTATGTCCAGGCCGCAGGCAAATGCGAAAGTCTTGGTAGAGGACAGCGACTTCGAGAAGGCGCAGAGTCTCATGGTCGAATGGGAGGCGACAGATCCCGAGATCTCCGCCGCGCTGATTCGCTGTCCTCAATGCAGCTCTTCTAATATCGAGTATCCGCAGATGACCCGGAAGTTCATGACTCCGGCGCTAGTTGGTATTCTCTGTGCGCTAAAAATTATTCCCAAAGAATTTTATTGTCAGGATTGCCACTTTACTTGGAATAACGTGGAGGAGCCTACCATCGGACGGCTCTGGCATCGTTTCTTTCCTGGCCGGGAGGCGGAGCAGAGCTGAGGTTTGCTTGCTTCGATAAAAGTGCGGGCTGAAATTCATTGCCCGCGCGATTGGTAAGTTGCATCCATGAAGTGGCTCGTTCTGTTGCTGCTGGCACTGATCATATTCGGGAGCGCCGCATGGTTTGGTTACAACGCGTTCATCAAGGAAGAGATGGAAGTTAAAAAGGAGCAACGTGGAGACGTTACGCCGGCCCCGACACCCGATATTAGTCTCCCGGAATTTCAAGCGGCGGCACAATTGCGACAGGAAGGGAAATTGACCGAAGCGCGCGACGCGTTGATCGCCTTTATTCAAAAATATCCCGCCGGGCTGCATGCGGAAGAAGCCAAGGATTTGCTCGGTGAACTAAACGTAGAGATCTTGCTCTCCCGTTATCCGTCGCCGGAAAAAACGGAATACGTGGTAGTGTCCGGAGACGTGCTGGCAAAGATCGCGCGGAAACTCAAAACGACGCCCGAGCTCATCATGCGGATGAACAATATGAGCGGGACGATGCTGCACATCGGCGAACACCTGCTCATTTCGCATCCTGATTTTTCCCTGCTGATTCAGCCAAAGGCAAAACTGGTCGTGGTGCTAAACCACGGCGCTTTTTTCAAACAATATCATGTGCAGGAGGTGAAATTACCTGCGAAACAGCGTTCGAAAATCACGGCGAAGGTTGCCGAGACAATGGCTTGGAAAAACGGAAAACGCGTCGGACTCGGCACCAAGGATTACGCTAGCAGCACGCGCTGGATCCGGCTGGGCGGTGCGTCGGCTCACACGCTCTATTCCGTGGCCGACTCAGCGCATCCGAATCTAGATCAGCCGCCGCCGCCAACAGGCCTTGGGCTGGCTGCCACCGATCTCGAAGAGCTCGGCAGCCTTGTAAACAATAAGACGCCTGTCACGATTACGGACTGAGCTAAAACCAGCTGCAACAGAAGACCGCCAAGGAACGGACACGGTCGCGAGTAGTTGCTGGCAGTCGTAACCTTTTTAACTTTGTAACTTTTCAACTTAGCCTATGGACATCCAGCCGCTCGATTTTGAAAAGCCGATCTTCGACCTGGAACGGCGCCTGCAGGATCTAAGGGTGCATTCCGACAAGCACGATGTCGATCTTGATCCGGCGATCGCGGCGATTGAGGCGAAGCTGCGCGAAACGCGCCGCCAGATTTACGGCAACCTGACCGCGTGGCAGCGTGTCCAGATCGCGCGGCATACGCAGCGGCCATTTGCCCTCGATTACATTGAACGATGTTTTACAGGCTGGACCGAACTGCATGGCGATCGGCGTTTTGCAGACGATCGAGCAATGCCGTGCGGTCTCGCAATGTTCGACGGGCAGCGCTGCGTAGTGATTACCCATCAAAAGGGTCGCAACACTAAAGAAAATGTGATGCGCAATTTTGGCTGCGCCCATCCAGAGGGCTATCGAAAGGCGCTGCGCTTGATGCAGTTGGGCGAGAAATTCCGGATGCCGATTATTTCTTTGATCGACACGCCGGGCGCGTATCCGGGCATCGGTTCGGAGGAGCGCCACATATCCGAAGCCATTGCGGTAAATCTTCGGGAAATGATCAGGCTGCGCGTGCCGATTGTCGCAGCAGTCATCGGCGAGGGTGGCTCGGGCGGCGCGCTGGGCATTGGTGTGGCCGATCGTGTGCTGATCCTCGAGAACGCTTACTACTCTGTTATCAGCCCGGAAGCGTGCTCGGCGATTTTGTGGCGAGACCGGCGTCATGCCGCCGAAGCGGCCGAGGCGCTGAAACTGACTGCGCACGATTTGTTGAAACTCGAAGTTGTGGATGAAATTGTCCCCGAGCCCGAGGGCGGTGCGCACCGCGACTATGATTCCATCGCTTTGAATGTTGCCGGCGCGCTGCGCGAGGCCCTTAAGCAGATTGGTCAGGTGCCAGTTGCCGAACTGCTGGAAAAACGATATCAAAAATTTCGACGGCTGGGTGTGTTCGCAGGAGACAAAGGCGTCGGCGCCTCGGCTGCTTCTTGATGTGATGTCTGGGGCTTGGGGAAAATCAGCGTGTGTTTGGCTCACTGCAGTCGCTGCTGCCATCCTAGCGCGTGGCAGCGCTGCAGCGTCGGAGTTCCGTTTCGATCGCGACACGTTCGCATTCGCTAATCAAACGGTGTTTGAATATCATGAAGGACATCCTTCGTTGCGCAGGCCGTCGACCGTCAGACGAGACGCATATAAGCGCCACTGTTTCGTGCTATGCCGCACGGCCATGCAATTTAACAAGTTCGCGCGCTTCGATCCGCACAGCGCCCCGTTAGACGATACTTCATTGGCCGCCCGCATTCGCGCTGTGACACACCGACAGCCTTGGGCAGACCCGCTGCCAGAAGATCAACGAATTGTTTTTCCGGGTTATAAGGATCTGAGGGAAATGAGCACGGCACGTCGGGAACTTGTGCAACTAAGCATCGGCCATGGCTGGCCAACCTACTTCCGAATCAGCAATGCCCGCATGATTTTTCAGCAAGGCGCCAGCTATCAGGAGGAAACGCACGCTCATTTGAATGCAGCTTTGGCGCGTGGGCAGGTGTTTATTGGATTTCTAACCACCTACCCTCGTCTTAGCATCAATCATTCCGTCCTTGTTTATCAGCGAAAATCAGTGTCTCCGAATCCCGGCGTCGAGCGATACTTAGTTTACGATCCCAATCATCCGGAATCGCCGCGAGAGCTTACCTGGTCCGCGCGCACTCGCGCTTTTTCGTATCAAAAGGATTGGGATTTTATCGGAGGCTTTGTTCGCATTTATCAAGTTTACGGCAAATGGCTGCAGTGAAAGCGATTCTCTTACAGAGACCATCAATGCCAGAAAATCTGTCACCGACCAAACCAGTTCCGCCGACGCCCGCGCCGCCTCCCGAGCCATTGCCGCCTAATCCGCCGCCGATTCCGCCAGTGCGAAGGTAACTGTGGGCGACGCGGCATGCGCGTGTTAAACGCATCAGCCCTGGCTTCCCTGTGGGAAGCGGCTAGAGCTTATTTTGCTGCCGGAAACAAAAATCGTAGCGCCGGTTCGACGCGCGCTGCCCAAGCCGCTTCGCTATGGTCGGCGCGTGGAGCTTCCACGTATTCAATATCCTTGTGCAATTTCCAGCCTTTTTCGATCAGGCGATTACATAACGCGCGCGTTTGTTCCCAGCCCGGCTCGGCTGTGCCGGTATCGAGCCAGATTTTTAACGGTGGTTTCTGCTCAATAGAATCAACGAGCCGGTAAATCGCGAAATTATCCCACCAGACGGAGGGCGACATCACCATGAGTCGGCGAAACGTGTCGGGATACAAAATGCCAATCGCAAGTGTGACCAGACCGCCTAGGGATGAGCCGCCTAATCCTGTGAATGCCGGCTCCGGCTTGGTGCGATATTTTCGGTCGATGTAAGGTTTGAGTTCCTCAGCGAGAAACTCCGCATATTGTGGCGCGAGGCCTTTGCTGCGCTTTTTGCGTTTGGCTTTCGCGTCGATGATTCCCCGCGTCGGCGCGTACTCGTGAACCCGGTCCTCGCCCATATTTGCGACTGCGACGATGATGAGCGGCTCGATCAGTTTTCGATGGATCAATCGCTGTGCAGTTTCATCCATGCCCCACTCCACGCCGGAAAACGAAGTGGCGGCGTCGAACACGTTCTGCCCGTCGTGCAGATATAAAACCGGGTAACGTCTTGACGAGAAACGCCGATAACCAGGCGGCAAATAGGCGAGCACATCGCGTCGGTTTCCCAGGATCCTGGAGTGAAAAGCGCGGTGTCGTTTAATGTTTCCGGTGAGCGTGTGTCTGGGCATCGAAAACGAGACGCTTCGCGAAGACGTTGATCTTGTCCACAGTCTTGTCACATCGAGCGCAGCCGAGACATCTCTCGATATCAAACTGAGCGAATTTGAGCTTTACAGGGAGAGATTTCTCGACTTCGGCTTCGGCTTCGCTCGAAATGACAAACAATGAACGAACGTTACATCAAATGGTACACGCCCTGGCTCAGCCGCGAATTTGAAATGCTCGTGTTCGGGAATGGGGGGCTGCCGCTGATTTTGTTTCCGACTTCTGGCGCCCGCTATTATGAAAATAAGGATTTCGGTCTGGTCGGTTCCGTGGCGTGGTACATCGACAACGGCAAAGTCAGCGTTTACTGCCCGGACGCGATCGATCTCGAAAGTTTTTACAATAAATCCATTCATCCAGCCGATCGGATGCGTACACATAACGCGTACGAAAACGTGATCGTCCGCGACGTGTGCGATCTGGCGCGGCGCGAGTGTCATTGCCATCGCGTGGCTATGTGCGGCGCAAGTCTCGGCGCGTATCACGCCGGCAACATCGCCTTTCGACACCCGGATTTGGTGAGCCACTTCATCAGCTTGAGCGGCTCGTTCGACATTAGCTCATTCTTCGATGGCTATCACGACGACAACATTTATTTCAACAGCCCATTCGAATATCTCCCGAACATGACCGACCCGTGGAAATACAATCACCTGGGGATCATCATCGGCACCGGTGAATGGGACAACACCCGCCACGAATCGTATCGTTTGTCCGAAATTCTAAATTCAAAAGGTATCAAGCATTGGCTCGATGACGGAAAATGGCGCGGCCACGATTGGAATTACTGGCGCGACATGCTGCCCTATTACTTGTCGAAACTATAAAACGCCGCGGGCACCGCTGTTGCCAGCCCGGCTCACCAGCCGAGAACCTTCGCGAATATCAGCGGCGCCACGATCGTCGCGTCCGATTCGATGATATACTTCGGTGTGTCGACGCTGAGTTTCCCCCACGTGATCTTCTCGTTGGGCACTGCGCCGGAGTACGATCCGAAGCTGGTTGTGGAATCACTTATCTGGCAAAAATAACCCCACTCCTGCACGGGCTCGCGGACGACGTCCTGGTTCAACATCGGCACAACACAAATGGGGAAATCGCCAGCGATGCCGCCGCCGATCTGGAAAAACCCGACGGAGGAATTCTGAGACGCGCTGCGATACCACTCCGCGAGCGCGATCATGTATTCGATGCCGGAACAAACCGTGTGCACGTCAGTGATTGCTCCGGTGATGCAACGCGCGGCATAAATATTTCCCAAGGTGGAATCTTCCCAGCCAGGCACAAACATTGGAAGATGCTTGTGCGCGGCGGCGATCATCCAACTATCGCCGGGGTCGATCTCGTAAAATTTCTTGAGCCGGCATTCTCGCAGGATCCTGAAAAGGAACTCGTGCGGAAAGTGGTGTTCCTTTTTTTTCGCCGCGGCGATCCATTCGTCGATCACCACTCTTTCGATGCGGCGAATTGCTTCCTCTTCCGGAATGCACGTGTCGGTGACCCGATTCAGATGACGACGGAGCAGCTCTTGTTCCTGTTGCGGAGTTAGCTCGCGATAATTTGGCAGGCGGACATACTGGCTGCGCGCAACCAGGTTAAAAAGATCCTCCTCCAGGTTCGCTCCGGTGCAGGTGATGGCATGGACTTTGTCCCGGCGAATCATTTCCGCGAGAGAAATACCGAGCTCAGCGGTGCTCATGGCGCCTGCGAGCGTGATCATCATCTTTCCCCCGCGATCGAGATGCGTCATGTAGGCATCGGCAGAGTCTTTCAAGACTGCGGCATTGAAATGCCGGTAGTGGCGATCAATGAACTGGCTGATGCTGCCCATCTTCACTTCACCAAGTTTCCATTCGAGCCTACTCGCTCTTGATGC
The DNA here is from genome assembly GCA_046734045.1 of Verrucomicrobiota bacterium. Taxonomy (GTDB): domain Bacteria; phylum Verrucomicrobiota; class Verrucomicrobiia; order Chthoniobacterales; family UBA10450; genus Udaeobacter. The sequence goes on along the minus strand of JBKPQL010000019.1, from coordinate 15,182 downwards.
AAAACTTTTACCGCGGGAGTCAAGCGTTAATCGCGCTTTGTACCGAAAATTTCTTATGGCACTGCGGCAAGGATCCGCGCTGCCAGGATCTCCGGCGCCACGCCGAGCAAAAGAACCGCCGTGGCAAGGACAGCGACCGTGGTCCGCGGCAGCAGATTGGTCGGCGGACGATCAAGGTGTCGCACGGCCGGGAGCGCCGGCTCATCAACGAAAATCGTCTTCAACACAATCAGGTAGTAATAAAGCGAGATAAAGCTGCCGAGAAGCGCGACCGCTACGAGCCAAAGCAAGCCCTGGTTTGCACCGGCGCGAAGCGCAACACTGAAGAGATAAAATTTTCCAAAAAATCCGGCGAGCGGCGGTATGCCTGCCAATGACAACATGAAGACAGACATGCATCCCGCAAGCAGGGGCGATCGGGAAGCCAATCCGCGAAAGTTTGAGAAATCGTCGCCACCGGTTTCGCGCCGCACGATGGCAACCACGCCAAATGCGCCGACGAGTGTGACGGCATAGATGGTGGCGTAGAATAATGCGGCGGAAAATCCCTCACGACCGCCGGCGACTAGTCCAATGAGCGTGTATCCAGCATGCGCCACTGCGGAGTAGGCAAGCAGTCTGCGCACGTTTGATTGCGCAAGCGCGACGAGATTGCCGAGCAATATTGATAATGCTGCCAGCGCGGCGAGCACGGGCGACCAACCGGCAACCATGGCGTGCCACGCGGCACTGCCGCGGGCGGGAGCAAACCCGACCAGCACTATTTTCCCCAGCACCACAAAGGAGGCGACCTTCGAGGCTGACGCAATGAATGCTGCGCTGGGAACAGGCGCGCCCTGATACGCATCGGGCGCCCACAGGTGAAACGGTGCAGCGGCTATTTTGAACCCGAAACCGATGAGCGTCATCACAATTCCCACGGCCAGCAACGGCTGGACTGATACGGCGGCGAGTTTATGCGAAATCGCCGCAAGACTGGTTGTGCCCGACATACCGTAGATCAAGCTGATCCCGAAAAGCGTGAAAGCGCTGGACGTGCTGCCGAATAGGAAATATTTCAGGCCCGCTTCCGCCGAACGCACATCCGTTTTGTCGAATGCGGTCATCACATAGAGCGATAAGCCGAGTAGCTCGAGTCCGATGAAAATCATGAGTAACTCCTCGCTGCCGACGAGGAGCATCAGGCCGACTGTTGCGAACAGAACAAGCGCCAGATATTCGCCCGGATGCCGCGGCGCTTTCTCTGATGTCGTCAGGAGGACTGTGAAAAAAGCCAGCGCGATGCAAATGATCTTGAACAGCGAGGTGAGTGGCGTGATCACGAGCATTCCGCCGAAAAGGGTCGTGTTGCGCGGCAACATCAGCACCGCAGCAATCGCGACTGCGAACCCGAGCGCGGCTACAGCGGAACAAATCCCCAGCGCAGTGGACGTGTCGTTCGCACGTTCAGCAGGCTTGGCCGTCGAGACTGTTGCGGTCGATTTTGCGCGCCCGGTCATAAGCCCAATCGCAAGAACCGCAAGCGCCGTTATGACCACGATCGTCTCGGGCGAGGCGAGCTTGAGCAGTTCAAGATAGGACATTGTTGAATCAGCGGCTTTCATTTCAGAAACCTCATCGCCTCCACTGCCGGCATGATGCGATCGAGCAACAATTTGGGATAAAGCCCGATTGCGACCGTTGTGAACATGAGCAGGCAAGCGCCGCATTTTTCCGCGACGGAAATCCTTTGTTGTTCATTCCAATCTGGATCGACCGCTACCCGACCTTCCTGCAACCGGACGCCTGGCTCGGTCTCGCCGAAGAAGGATTGCGTTAAGGCGCGCAACGTGAATGCAGCGACGAGCACCATGCCCGCGCCTGTGATCCAGACGGCGAGCGGATAAGTTCTCCATGCGCCAATGAGAATTGTGATCTCGGCCGCGAATCCACTAAAACCGGGTATGCCCATCGACGCGGCTGCTGCGATGACAAACGTAAACGCGGCAAATGGCAGAGCACGGCTTAGATTCATACCGGCGAGCACGTCGAGTTCGCGCGTGTGTGTGCGGCGATAAATCATGCGCCCGGCGACGGCGAACAAAAGGGCCGCGATCACGCCGTGTGAAAACATTTGCAATACTGCTCCTGAAACACTTAACGCTGTTGCCGCGGCAAGCCCGAGCAAAACAAAACCCATATGACTGACACTCGAATAACCGATGACGAATTTGAGGTCACGCTGCCGAAGCGCCACCGCTGCTGCGTAAACGATTCCAACGACGGCCAGAAACACGATGCATTTGCTCCACACCTGGAAGCCCTGCGGAAAGAGATTCATCGCCACGCGGAGTCCCGCGTAAGAGCCGAGCTTCATCACGATCCCAGCGAGAAGCATGGAACCGGCCGTGGGTGCGGCGACATGACCGGTCGGCGCCCAGGTATGCAGCGGCCAGATGCCGGCAAGCACAGCGAAGCCGAGAAACAACACGGGAAACGCCCATGATTGCAATTGCGGGGAAAATTGGAATTGCGACAATTGATTCAGATCCAGCGATCCGGCAGTTACGTATGCGGCAAGGATCCCGACGAATACAAGCATGCCACCAAAAAACGAATAGAGCGTCAGCTTCATCGCCCCGTATTCCTTGTTGGTTGAGCCGAAGACAGCGATAAGAAAATACTTCGGCACGATCACCAGCTCATAGAACGCGAAGAACAGAAACAAATCCGCGCTCAGGAAAACTCCGTAGCAGCCAGCCACCACGAGCAATAACCAGAAGAAAAATTCGTTCTGCCGATGTTCGACGTCCCATGAAAACAACACGGTGCTTACTGCGGAGATACCAGTGACAAGGACCATCGTCAGGCTGACGCCGTCGATCGCCAGATGGTAATTCATGCCTAAGGCGGGCACCCAGGGCACCCGCACGATTGTTGTGAAATGCGCAAGGTCGGCAATTGGCGTGCGAACCAGCGCGAAGAGACCCAGAGCCAACCCTGCGATTGTTGTCAGCAGCGCGATCCACCGCGCGAATGCGCGGGGCAAAAGAAGCAGCAGCACTGCGCCCGCAAAGGTAATGTAAATCGTCCAAGCGATCATGCGCGTTTACGCGCCCGATACCGCGGGGCTTTCTCGCGCACATGAAATCCAATTTCACGCCGAGACTTTTCCGGCGGCCTCATCAGCTGCCGGATCGCTTCGAGGATGGCCACGATTTCCTGGTCATGCTTGCCGACGCGATGTTCAAGCTCCGAAAATTTCTGCGCAAGCTCGCGGTTCGTCTCGAGCATCTGGCGCAGCTTCACGAATGCGCGCATGATGGCGATGTTGACTCGCACAGCCCGCTCGCTGTTGAGCACGCTGGACAACATCGCGATGCCTTGCTCTGTGAACACAAAAGGCCTCGAACGCCGGCGCCCGCCTCGACCTGGCTTTGAAATGCCAACTTGGCATTTCAAAGAACGCACCTCTTCCGCGCTGAGTTGGAACATGAAATCTGGCGGAAAACGACCGGTATTGCGTTTCACCGCTCGGTTTAAATGACCTGTGGATACGCCATACAGCTCGGCTAAATCAGAGTCCAACATCACGTTCTGTTCGCGAAAAATAAAAATTAGGTGAGCGATTCGCTCGATGGGAACGATCTCTTTATTCATTCGCGATGAATCTCAGCTAAACAGCCGCGCCATTTCGGCGACAGTCGTGTTGAAAATGTTGAACATGAACTGCGGCGCGATGCCGATGGCGAACATGAGCAATGTCACAGGAACCATGACGAGTTTTTCGCCTTGCAAAACGTCGGGAAAGGCGCTGCAACTTTCGGCCAGCGGCCCGCTAAAGAGGGATTGCATCGCTCGTGCAAAAACAACGGCTGTGACGAGAAGTCCGATCACAGCAATGGCCGTAAACGCGCCTGTGAGCGCGAATGAGCCTTTGAAAATCAGAAATTCGCCGATGAATCCGTTTAGTCCAGGTAGACCGAGCGACGAAAACATGGCCACACTCATCCAGCCGCAGAGCAACGGCGTCCGCTGCATTAGCCCGCCAAAATCATCGATGCTGCGCAGGCCACGGCGTTCTTCGAGCAAACCGACAAAGTAGAATAGGGTGGCCGCAGTGACTCCGTGATTAAAAATTTGCATGAACACGCCGCTCAGCGCGGCGTCTGTATCGATTCTGGCAGCAACGAAGGGCGAAGCGGTTATCGCAAACAGACCAAGCATGCAGTAACCGAGGTGATTAATCGACAAATAAGCAATCATGCGTTTCAAATCCCGCTGCGCCCACGCAGCCAGCGGCGCGAAGACGATCGAGCAAACCGCCAACGCAAGAAGCCACGGACCGATGATCTTGATTTGATTTGGAAAAAGCGGAAGCAACAGACGCACAAAACCATAAACGCCCATTTTCGAGAGCACGCCCGTGAGGACCATCGAGACGCCGATAGGCGCGGTTTGATAGGCGTCGGGGAGCCAGGTGTGAAACGGAAACAGCGGAACTTTCACTGCGAGACCAATGAAAATTCCGGCAAACGCAAGCCACGCCAGGTTGCCAGTGAGCAGGCCCTGTTTGCCAAGACTGGTCAGTGTTGCGAAATCAAATGTGCCTTTGGCGAAATAAATCCCAAGAAACGAAAGTAACATGGCGACACTGCCAAGGAATGTGTAAAGAAGGAACTTGGTCGCAGCACGGTCGCGATTCTCGCCGCCCCAGATTTTGATCAGCAGGAACGCTGGGATAAGGCTCATTTCGTAAAACAAAAACCAGAGAACAAAATTTTGCGCCGTGAACGTGCCGTAGAGCGCGGACTGCATCACCAGCATGATCGCGTAGAACCCGCGGCTACCTGGATTTGGTTTCGCCAGAAACGCAAAGGGAATGATCAACGAGGTGAGCAATACCAGCAGCAGACTCAGGCCATCGATACCCACCAGGTATTCCGCGCCGATCGCGGGAATCCATTCATGACGCTCGACGAATTGAAGTCCCGTCGCAGCGGCATCGAAATTTCGCCACGCAACAAAAGCGCACGCGGCCGAGATGACATTAAATACCAGGGCGACTGGACGGCAGTTCCTTTGCGGCCAAGCGCAAACCGCAAGCGCACCAAGCAAAGGAATCAAAATAATCGCGGTAATTAAGCCAACCATGCGTATAGAAGCAGCAGCGCGAGCAGGCCGATGGCGATGACGCCGAGGTAAGTTTGAATTTGTCCCGCATGCGCAGCAGACAGAACGCGGCCCAGACCGCGCGCACCGGCGGTGCCTTCATCAACTCCCGCGTTTATCCCGCGTTCGTCGACGCTGGCTGTAAAGATTCCAAAGAGCTGACCGATCGCGCCGAACCCGCGCACCAACCCGTCCCAGAAATAGCGATCCATCCAGTCGGACAGACGCGCAGCCATCCAACTGAACGCGATGACCGTGCGATCATAAAGTTCGTCGATACACATCTTGTTTGCGAGAAAACGAAACAACGCGGGCTGCGCGTATTCGAGCGGATCGATCTCAGTGGAACGATCTCGATCCTGGACGCCGGCTTTGCGATACATCCAGACGCCAAGGCCGATACCCGCACTGACGAGCGCAAGCGAAACCAACAGCATCGGTTGAATCAAACGCCCCATCGCAAAGTGTACAGGTTCGCCAGTGAGATACCCATGCAGCCATGGCCACGCAGGCGTAAGCACCACGCTCAATAAAATCGCACCCAGCGCCAGCATGATCAGAGGAATCGTCATGACGCGCGGGCTTTCATGGACACGCTCGGCACGAGCGGGTGGGTTGCCGAAAAAGACGTAGATGACCTGCCGCGTCATGTACAGCGCGGTCAGAACGACGCCGGCCAGAATCAGGTAATATGGCACATCCGATCGCGGCCAGTGCGCCGTGGCGTGAAGAATCTCCTCTTTCGTCCAGCCGCCGGAGAAAAAGAACGGCGCGCCGCTGAGCGCCATCATCCCGATGACGTACGTTAAGAATGTGACCGGCATGAAGCGCCGCAGGCCACCCATTTTGCGAATGTCTTGTTCGGCATGACATCCGTGAATCACGGAGCCAGCGCCGAGGAACAGGAGCGCTTTGAAAAAACCGTGTGCCAGCAAGTGCATGATCCCTGCCGCCACGCCGCCCACGCCTAACGAAACCATCATCAGGCCGAGTTGCGACACCGTCGAGTACGCCAGGATACGTTTGATGTCTTCCTGCGCGATAGCGATAAGCGCAGCCATTAGCGCAGTCGTTACGCCGATCCAAACAACGACCGTGAGGGACGAGGTTACACCGTTGATCGCCCCTAACGAGAAAAGCGGATAGACGCGGGCCACAAGGAACACACCGGCAGCAACCATTGTCGCCGCATGGATCAACGCGCTGACCGGAGTCGGGCCTTCCATCGCGTCCGGCAACCAGACGTGCAGCGGGAATTGCCCCGACTTGCCAACCGCGCCACAGAAGATCAGCAGCGCGATGAACGTGGCGCTCGCGCCGAGCATGGCCAGACCGGCGCTCTCGAGACAACCGTTGCCGCCATCATAAAAAAGAAGTGTGCCGCTCCGGCCATAGAGCCAGAGCATCCCGAGAAAAAGTCCCATGTCGCCAATGCGCGTGGTGATGAACGCCTTTTTTGCAGCAGCGGCGGCGCTCGGTCGCTCGATCCAGAACCCGATAAGCAAATACGATGCGAGCCCGACCAATTCCCAAAAAATGAAAAGCAGAAGCAAACTGTTCGCGACAACGAGGCCGAGCATCGCGCCGGAGAAAAACGACAGGTATGCGAAGAAGCGGGTGAAATTTTTATCATCGGCCATGTAACCGGCACTGAAGACAAAAATGCACAACCCCACCAGCGCGATCATCACCAGCAACGCGGCAGCAAGCGGATCTAGAACGAATCCAAGGCGCAACGTTTGTTCGCCGAACGTGAACCAAGTGAAATTCTGAACCGCACGGAAGCCGGACATTTGCAGCGTTGGCAGAAATGCCAAGATCGACATCGCGAGCGCGGCGACCTGTCCAGCAACCGCCAATGCCGCTGCGCTTTTGCTCTGGGCGTTCGACAAACAGAAAATCAACAGCGAAGCCGCAAAAGGAACCGCCGGGATCAGCCAGAGATGGGTGACGATCGCGGAATTCATCCTTTGAGTTGATCAAACTGATCCACGTTCGTCGTGCGATAGTGGCGATAAACGGCAATCACCATGGCCAGGCCAACGGCGGCTTCCGCAGCGGAGATGGCGATGGAAAAAATTGCGATCATTACACCGATCGGCGGTTGATGCTGCGGAGCAAAACGCCAGAACGCGATGAAATTCAGATTCGCTGCCGCCAGCATCATCTCGATGCCGATGAGAATGAAAATGGCGTGACGCCGGCTCAGCGCAGCAAGGAGCCCGATGGAAAACAACGCAGCGGAGACGATGAGGAAGATTTGGAGCGTGGGTGTCATGGACGAGCAGTTACAACGGTAAAAGAGTTACACCGTTAAAAAGGGTTAACGGCTGCGCCGTTGTAAGGTTGTAACCTTTGTAACTCTTTGACCTTCATTGTTTCTCTTCCATCACGAGAACGAGTGCGCCAATGAGGGCGGCAGTGAGCAGAAGCCCGACGCATTGCAATGGCCACACGTAACTCGTCATCAAGGCTTGGCCGATTCGTTTGACCGTGAGCGCTGCCATGTGCGGGGCGACAATAGCAAGCGATTGCGTCTTTAGAATCGACCATGTCAAGCCGCCGAAGACAGCAACAGCGATGATAGGTCCGCCCCAATTGAAACCGCGATCTTTTTCAACATCGCGCCGCGTTAGCAAAATCGTGAAAACGATCAACACCGCGACCGCGCCGATATAGACAAACACCAACACCAGGCCGACGAACTCCGCTCCCAGGAAAAAGAAGAATGCCGCAATGCCGACAAACGCTACTGCGAAGCTGAGCGCAGCATGCATGAGCTTTCGCAGCGTCGCAGTAGCCAGCGCCGCGGCGAGCGTGAGAACCGCAATGACAGTGAATGCGGCGCTGTTCATTCAGCGAAGCGATAGACGCGCGGCGCGAACTTCCTTCTCGTGTCGAGCAACATCGAGAGGGCGGTGTAAACAACGGCAATCACCACAAGCGACCAAAGCCATCCGCGCAAGCCGCGCCCGGCATAATGCCAGACAGCAGCTGCAAGGATGCACGTGAACGCCATCGGCAACATGAATTTCCAGGCAAAATTCATCATCTGATCGATGCGTGTGCGCGGCAACGTACCGCGAATCCAGATGTAAACAAAAAGCAGCGCGCTCAGCTTTGCGAAAAACCAGACGTAAGAGGGAATAAATCCGAGCGCTCGAATGGGCGCATGCCAGCCCCCGAGAAACAACGTCACGCCAAGCCCGCTAATAGCGAACATCCCGATGTATTCGGCCATGAAAAACGTGGCGTATTTGAATCCGGAATACTCGGTCATGTGCCCGGCGACGATTTCGGATTCGCCTTCCGGCACATCGAATGGAGTGCGATTTGATTCCACCAGACCCGAGACGAAAAATAGAATGAAAGCCGCTGCGCCCCATGGGGTGAAGACAAACCAGCGCGGAACCACTCCAAGCGTATATCCCGCCTGTGCGGCGACAATCCGGTCGGGAGTGAGTGAGCCAACCACCATCACTACCGGTAGCACAGTGATAATGAGCGGCAGTTCGTAACTGAACATCTGCGCGATTGCACGCATCGCGCCGAGCATGGAAAATTTATTGTTGCTGCCCCAGCCGGCCATGAAGACCGCCAGTTCCGTGGTTGAGCCGACCGCAAAGAAAAAGAGAATGCCGCCATCGATCGTGAACGGTGTCATGTTTCGCCCATAAGGAATTACGCCGAGCGCGAGAATCGCCGCAGCGGCGATTAGGATGGGCGCCAGAAAATGCACAATCTTATCCGCCCTGGCCGGCACGACGTCTTCCTTGATCAACATTTTGATGCCGTCGGCGATTGGTTGGAAAAGACCGAACGGGCCGACGCGGTTCGGGCCGTAGCGATTTTGCATTCGTGCGAGAATTTTTCGCTCCAACACCGAGATAAGCGCGAAAAGCGTGAGGAAAACAGCGAGCAAGGCGAAAATGTTAACCAAGCTGGACGCGATCTGCAGCAACCAGCCCTGCGCATGCGCTATCGGCGCCAGTAGCGATCGCTTGGCATTAACGAAGATCTGATCAACAAACTGGCCGTTCATTGGCCTAGAAGAAAAGCGGTGCTCGCCTGCTTAATCAAGACGGATCATGAGGATGAAAAAAATGTGTCAGCGGAGCGGGACGAGTTTCCAAGTGATTGTCCCATCCGCGATTTCAAGCCAGGCTACGCTCGGTGGCGAACTGCGACTTGGTCGGGTCACGCAGCCGGGATTGAGAAACAGAATGTTCCCGCGTCTTTCGTTTCGCGGCGCGTGCGTGTGACCGTGCAGTAGAACATCGACATTATCGGGCGGCTTCTCGAGCGGCACGTGTTGCAGACGAAATTTTAGTCCGCCCCGTACAAGATCCACAACCAGCGGCCACTCAGAATTGCTGTCGCAATTTCCCCGCACCACCGTGACGCTAGGTCCGAGGGCGCGCAACTCGTCGAGAATCAATTCCGTGCAAACATCGCCAAGATGCCAGATTTCATCAGCATCTTTGGCCATTTCCTTGACGTTTTCCGGCACACGATTGTGCGTGTCCGCCAGCACAAAAATGCGCAGTGATTTTTTCGGTTCCGTGTCCTTTGTCATTTGCGTTTTCGGCTTTCAACTCGGCGACGCCCGCAACAAGATAGGCGACTGAGATGATGAGAATATCTGCGACGTTGTGCACTGCGCTCGCCGTTTTACACATGCAGCACAGTTGGCGCAGCTGAGTCAACCTCAACAGTGAAACTTACGTTTATCTGGCACGCGGGCGATCGGGCGGAAAGGCAATTGCTTCTCGCTATAGCTTTAATTTTCGCCAGGTTTGGGTTGGGATCGCTGGCGCTGGCGCAGAATCGCCTTTCCTATCTCCTTCAGTTGCCTCCGTAACGCCGCCACCAGCGCAATCACAATCTCCGCTGCCGGCCTATTCGCTTGCGCCGTATGAGGAGCGGCTCGCCGCCGCGCAGTCGGTTAAAGTCATGACGTCCATCCTCGGCCTCGAGCTTGGATCGACACTCGAACAGGCGCATGCCAAGCTGGATAGATTAACCGATCCAAAGCATCCGCCAAAAACAGAGCGCGAGGGCCCAAAAAACAACGGGGAATCAGAACAGAAGGTTCTCTGGCAGCTCGCCAAGACTGACTATTCATTCGTCTTTGTGAAGAGCGATGAGAACGAACGGATCACGTCTATCAATGCCTTCCTGCGTCCCGGGAAAGAGATTCCGTTTGAGAAAATCGGCGAGGCAAAGAAAGCGCCCGTGCAGGATGCAAACACCATTGCCTGGGACGTGCTGCTGCCCAAATCGACCAGCCAGAACTCGCCGATATTTTGCAGTTGGATGAGCGCGTGCATTCTGGAGACTTTCCGCAGGTCCAGAACAACAGTATTGGCGGCAGCTCGCCCTACTGAACAACTCCCGTGCAGGACGTGGCGTTTGCCGTTCGTTTCGAGCCAGGCGGCCTCTTCTTCCGGCTGATTCATCAAACAATTTCTACCAAAAGCGCGCACGCAACGCAAAGCAGTGGCGGTTTGTTCGAAAAATCTGATTTTCCATAACGATCAGCCAACCGTTGAGGTTCGCTCTTTTGGCTTTATAGCTGTTTCTTCGGGGAGTATCCTAACTGCGTGAGCGGAGAGCGAACCGGCAGCGCGTCGGAGGTGACGCAGCGTGAGTTTGCCATCGGACAAAGACTCTTCGGCCGCTACACGCTGGTTGATATTCTGGGGCAAGGGGGGATGGGAGTTGTCTGGCTGGCGCGTGATGAAGAACTAGAACGCGACGTGGCGCTGAAATTCCTTCCTCAGCCGCTTGTGCATGATGGCGCATTACTCAACGACCTGAAACGCGAGACGCGCCGCAGCCTTGAGCTGACACACAAGAACATCGTGCGGATTTACGATTTCGAGCACGACGAACGCATGGCCTGCATCTCCATGGAATACGTGAACGGGGAAACACTTTCCAATCTGCGCGGCGAAAAAGAGCAAAAGGTTTTTGAGCCCAGCGAGCTAGCACCTCTAACAGCTCAGCTTTGTGAGGCGCTCGATTACGCGCACAATTACGCGCGCGTCATCCACCGTGATTTAAAGCCGGCGAACCTGATGGTGAACCGGAGCGGAGAATTAAAAGTGTCCGACTTTGGCATTGCGCGAAGCTTGAGCGACACGGTGAGCCGCTTGACGATGGAGCAAGGCCGCAGCGGGACGCTGGTTTACATGAGCCCGCAACAACTAGAGGGGAAGCGCGGCACACATCTGGACGACATTTACTCACTAGGCGCGACTGTTTACGAGCTGCTCACCAGCAAGCCGCCTTTTTATTCCGGCAACATCGACAGACAAATCCATGAGAGAGTGCCGCCGTTGATGACCGACCGGCGTAAAGACCTGAACATCGAGCCGGCATCTGTGGCGGCGATTTGGGAGCAAGCGGTAGCAGCCTGCTTGCAAAAAGATCCGGCCAAGCGCCCTCAATCGGCAATGGAAGTGGCGCATCGGCTGCAACTCTCTTCTGTGCCGATCCCAGCGAGGATTGTGAGGAGAGCAGTTCCGTGGAAGGCGGTCCTTTGGGCAGTAGCCGTAGTGCTCATTTGTCTGATCGGCCTTAGTACATGGTATTTCACAAAATCGAAGGCGCATACGAAAGCTGCGGCAGCAGCCACGAATACGCTCACGCAAGCCGCTGCGATCACCGAAAAAAGCATTGCGGTGCTCCCGCTGGAAAATCTGAGCGAGGAAAAAGAGAACGCTTACTTTGCCGACGGTATTCAGGATGAACTGCTCTCGAATCTTGCCAAGATCAAGGACCTGAAAGTGATCAGCCGCACTTCGGTCATGCAGTACAAGAGCGGCATCACGCGCAACCTCAAAGAAATTGCGCAGCAACTAGGTGTCAGCAACGTGGTGGAAGGCAGTGTCCGCCGGTCGGGCGACCATGTGCGCGTTTCGGTGCAACTAATCGATGCCAAAACTGATCGCCACCTCTGGGTGCAAAGTTACGATCGCACGCTGACCGACTCGCTTGCTTTGGAGGGAGAATTGGCCACGGAGATTGCCTCAGCTGTAGGCGCGACGCTTACTCCGCAGGAAAAAGCGCTGGTGGCGTCCAAGCCCACGAATAATCCCGCCGCCTACGATGCCTATCTGCGTGGCCGCGCGCTGATGGGAGCCTCGGCATTCGATCGCTCCACCTTGGAGGGTGCGATTCGATCATATCAAGAGGCAGTAAAGTTGGATCCCAATTTTGTACTGGCTTGGGCATATCTCTCCTATAGGCAAAGCGACTATTACTGGGTAGGATTCGATCCGAGTCCGGCGCGGCTCGCGGCCGCCAAGGATGCCCTCGATCGTGCGCTCGCGCTGAATCCAAACCTCCCTGAGACTCATCTTGCTCTTGGTTATTACCGCTATTACGGGGAGCGCGATTTCACCGCGGCACTGGCGGAATTCCAGCAGGCTGAGCAGGGTCTTCCAAATAATGCTGACGTCAACAGAGCGATCGGCGTGATCCAACGACGGCTGGGGCATTGGGACGAAGCGATCGCGAGCCTGCGTCGCGCCGTTGAGCTCGATCCTCGTAACGTCGAAGTGTCCCAAGTTCTCGCGATTACGTATATCGTCGTGCGCCGTTTTTCCGAAGCCCTATCCGTAGCTGACGCCGTCCTTGTGTGGGAGCCGACGAATACAGATGCCCTATGGGCAAAAGCCGATGTCTTCTGGTCAACGGGGGATTTGAAGGCGGTAGAACCGCTACTCGCAAATCCCGGCACCGATCCGCGCATGCGCGGGATGCAGGCTCTGTATGAGCGGCGTTACGCTGCAGCCACGGAGATATTCTCAAAAGCGCTGGCCGATAAGCCGGCCGACCGAGCGATTGAAAGAGTAGAAGTACTTCTCAGGCTTGGCTTAAGTCAACAGCGCACCGGTAATGTTGCCGCGGTCCGCGCGACTTACCAACAAGCGGCGCAGGAGCTTCAGCGCGCGTTGGAGAAAGTAACACGGGATTCTTTTCAAGAGGCGGACCTGCATGCCGATTTGGGTCGGGCCTATGCAGGTTTGGGCGAAGCGACATCTGCTGTGGCCGAGGGAAAAAGAGCCATGGCGTTGCATCCTGCTTCCAAAGATCCATTCGAGGGCCCGGGACTAGAGGAGACCATGGCGCATATCTACGCGCTGCTTGGCGATGCCGATCACGCGATTCCCATTCTCAAGCGGTTGCTGCAGATACCCTTTCCGATTACTCCGGCACTGTTGCGACTCGATCCGGTGTGGGATCAAATCCGCAACGATCCGCGCTTTCAAAAGCTTTGCGAGGAGAAGAGGCTGTGAATGCCTTGGAAACTTCTTCACTGAGCTGAAACGCCCCGGCAAACGTTTACAAGTTCGTGGTTTCTTTTGTGCCTTGCGGGGGAAACATCACCACTCCTTGAACTCGCCCGCGTGCTCGTGCGTTTCGATCACGTTGCCTGCGTCATCGAAAACGCGAATCACATCGCGGTTTGACCGGCTGCGGTGTTTGGCATATCCGATTGCATTGCTGACTGCATCGATTGCCGCGTGAACCGTTCCGCGCGCGCGTGCGCGACCCACTCCCATTCACGGCCGCTTTCTACGGTCGGATAAAATTTTCGTGCAAAACGGCGCAATTTTACGAAACGCTGTGCCAATCCCTCACCTTCCACGGTCAGGGAAATTTGTACTGCAACGCTGCGCGATTCTCCGCAAATCCTTACCAATTGCTCGGCTTCTTTACTTGTGATCGCGCATGAGTGAATAGTTCGATCTTATCTACGTCACTGAGTTTCAAAGGAATTGAAAACGATCTGGCGCGTTTTTATTTATCTAAAACGCTATCCGATGCTCGCGATCGCGACGCTGGCTTGCGCCATCGTGGGCACGCTCATGATGGTCGTTCCACCTGCGGCGACGAAATATATTCTCAATGACGTCATCAACGGTCACCACCCCGAACGTTTGCTTCCGCTGCTTATTCTCGTGGCTTTCGCCATGTTAGTTCAACGAGGCTTGGATTATCTTCGCCTGTTGCTCAACAACGCCTTCGAGCAAAAAGTCATTTTCGATCTGCGCCGCGATCTGTATTCGCATATTCAAACTCTGCCACTCCGCTGGTTCGATAATCGCCCCACCGGCGATCTGATGACGCGGATTCTGGAGGACGTGAGCTCGGTCGAGCGCGTCCTGATCGACGGCATCGAGAAGGGCACGGTGGCGATATTGCAGATCGTGGTGGTAGTGGCGGGAATGTTTTACCTCAGCACAAAACTGGCATTGGTCGCGCTCGCACCGGTGCCGTTCCTAGCCGGCGGCGCGCTTTGGTATACGCTCACGGCGCATTGGCGATATCGGCTGCACCGCCGCGCCGCTTCGTCGATGAATTCGCTCCTTCACGACAATCTCTCCGGCATTCGTCAGATCAAAAGTTTTGTACGTGAGCCTGAGGAAGATCGTCGCTTCAACAAAGAGAGTGAAGAATTGCGGCGCGCCACCTTCGTCGTCACGCGCGTGTGGGCGCTTTACCATTCTGCAATGTATTTGTTCGGGTCGCTCGGCGTGCTGCTGGTGGTGGCCGTGGGGGCGCGCGATATTTTATCCGGCGCTTTCCAGTTAGGCGATTTTGGCGCCTTTCTTGTGCTTGCGAGTTTTCTCTACGAGCCAGTGGGGAAACTGCATGAACTCAATCAACTGGTGCAGGCTGGACGAGCCGCAGGCGAACGCGTCTTCGAAATTCTCGATTCAGAAGGCGAGCCGGAAAGTGGGGAAACGTTTGCTGAGACAGTGCGCGGCGAGATTGAGTTCCGGCACGTCAGTTTCAGCTACTCCGGCGAGCTGCCGACGCTGAGTGACATTTCATTTCACGCACGGCCGGGTGAGACGGTCGCGCTTGTCGGCACGACCGGCGCGGGAAAATCCACGGTCATCAATCTACTCACGCGCTTCTACGAGTTCGATAGCGGCGAGATTTTAGTCGACGGAAGTCCGATTCGTGATTTCAACATTCGCGCATTACGGCAACAGATCGGGATGGTGACGCAG
>JBKPQL010000018.1:0-4078 GCA_046734045.1 Verrucomicrobiota bacterium | reverse complement strand
GGAAAGATCGAAGACTTGATGATCGATTTGCATTCCGGCCGCATCGCCTATGCCGTTCTGTCCTTTGGCGGCTTTCTCAAGATGGGTAATAAGTTGTTTGCTATACCATGGGAGGCGTTGAAGGTCGATGGCGTCAACAAGGAATTTATCCTTCACGTAGACAAGAGCCGCCTTGAAAACGCAACCGGCTTCGATAAGGATAACTGGCCCAACATGGCAGATCCCACCTTCGGTTCCACCCTCTACCGCCATTATGGCCTCAAGCCGTATTGGGAAGACGCCGCTTGATCCGGCAATCCTAACGAGCAAGGACGCATAATCACGGAACGCACAGGAGGGTCGCTGGACTTCGCGTCCTCCTGTGCAGCTTCGAAGAACGTCTGGCTAAGGACTTCAACGATTTCCATGCCCGCGAAGTCTTTTGGGCCGTATGGCCGGCCGGTTTTTGTATTTCTGCACTATTTTCGAATGGAGAACTAATGAGCGTAAAAGAACGGAAGACACTCCATAGCCCGCGCTGTGCTGAATGCGGTGAGATGCTGTTCTGCGAATTTGATGATGAAGAACTTAAACAACTCGTCGCCGTGGGCGCCAGCTGTTCGATCGAACGTGCGCCACCTGCCACGTAGGCGCGTCGGGCACCGATAACAACAGCGGGACACTGCACGCGCCCGCGGAAACCGGCGTCGATGGAGCGTACGCGGCGCGGACCGCCAATCGCACAACTCCCCTACGCGCACTGTGGCAGCACGCACCATACTTTCACGACGGCAGCGCAGCGAAGCTCCCCGATGTCGTGGCGCACTACAACCGGGTTCGCACTCTCGGCTTTACCGCGGATCAGCAACGCGACCTCGTCGAGTATCTTAAGTCGCGATGAAGGAGACCCACTCAGCGTGTCTGTGGCGCAATCAAGTAGGATCGTCCGCAGCCACTGGTCCAGCTTCGCCTGGAAGCCCTTCGGATAAGAATTGTCTGTACTGAAAACGCGGCTGCTGACGAATATAGGTCCGAGCAGGAGTAAGCATGAAACCGAGCACGAAGAATCAGATCAAAGGGAAGCTTCATGAAATGAAAGGTAGAATTAAAGAGACAGCGGGACAAGTCACGAATGACCCCAACCTAACAGCCGAGGGCAAAAACGATAAACTCGCCGGCAAAGTCCAAAAGAAAATCGGCCAGATTAAAAAGGTGTTCGAGAAGTAATGAGCCGTCTTTGCGCCGTGCCGGTTGCTCCGCTTGTGAAAACTAGTATCGACGCCCATGAAGGCCGCAGTGAAAAAGACGCTTGGGGTAATCCTGATTGCACTTGGGTTGTTCGGTCTTGCGTGGGGAGGCTTTGCGTACACGACTAGGGAACCGGTCGTGGACATCGGACCGATACACGCTACTCGCGACAAGACACAGAGTGTACCGCTGCCTCCTATCGCCGGCGGAGTTGCGGTCATAGGCGGCATTGTGCTCTTGGTAGCAGGTAGGAAAGAATAACTTCCGCCGGGCCAAGCACGATTCACGTGAAAGAAGAGGTAAATGCCTGATACCCAATCAGCATTTTACATTGTCGGTTTGTGGCGTCCGTAGAAGGACGATAGGGACAAACTAGCGTTTCCGGCGGCAGTGCTGCTTAATGGTTATGACACCGTTTGCGACACCGGATGCGCCGAATTCCTGACAATTTCAAGCGCGCTTCCCAAGCTTGGTCTGGTGCCGCGTTGCGGCTTCCTCGATTGAATGGGTCTCTGTAAGCTTGGTGTCGTGCTTGGCCATGGCAACCAGCCTCTGGTAATGCTTGTGAAGTACCCCAATCTCGTCTTCGGTGAGATCCTCGACATCGATTAGCCGGTTACTGGCTCCCTCCAGGGCGGCGACGATCTCGTTGAGCTTCAAATGTATCGCCAGCGCATCCTTATTCTGAGTTCGCTGAATCAGAAACACCATCAGAAAGGTAACAATGGTGGTGCCCGTGTTTATCACCAATTGCCAGGTATCTGAAAAGTTGAACAGCGGCCCAGAGATTCCCCAGACGATGAGTACAACCAGAGCGATGACGAACGCCCCGGAGGTTCCCGTGGCTTTCGTAGCTTTAAGCGAAAACCGCTCGAGCATCAAACCTATCCCGGACCTGTTCTTGCGCCTCATCACTAAACCTCCCTGAGCCACTCCCACTGCCTCTATCGGAGGCAAATGAAAACGTTGGCGACAGCCACCCTAACACATGTGCGCTGGCAGATGCCTTACCACTCCCATCCTCAAACTCAGAACATCATGGGCCAACCGCTCACGGAACGCCGACGCCTTCTCGAAACTCAAATCCTCCCACCGCCAAAAGGAACCTGTTCAATCTCGCTGGACGCAACCCCTTATCCGATCGGTGAAAGCGCACGGTCTCGAAGGACTCGTCGCCAAGGGCGCGACAGGCAATATAAGCCGGGCAAACGCTCAGGAGCTTGGCAGAAGATGCGCGTCAACCGGGCCCAGGATTTTGTAATCGGCGGATACACCACAGGCGGCAGCACATTCGATGCGCTGATATTCGGCTACTACGAAGGCAAGAACCTGTTCTACGTGGCCCGGACTCGCAGTGGCTTTAACTCGGCATTGCGCGAGGAATTGACGCGCCGTTTTCGTCCGCCTGAGACATCCGAATGCCCGTTCGCGAATCTGCCGAAGAAGAAACCCGGCCCCTGGGGTGGGGAGTCGGGCTTTACCACAGCGAAGATGAAAGATTGCCGGTAGCTGAAACCTGTGCTGGTACGCACATTTGAGTTCGTGGAATGGACGGCGGACAACCATCTTCGGCACTCCCAAGTTTATTGCTTTACGGGAAGTTTAAGGCCGATGGATGTGGTTAGGATCTAGCGGTGGCTCAGGTCCAACGAACAGGGTAGCCGTCTATGAACGTCGTGCAACGCTACAACCGATGCGCTGACAGATGGCGAGATAGCGGTTTTACGTCTATTGGCGTTCACGCGTGCTGCGAATGATTAATAAACGCAGTCAACCCTCAGGAGTGATCGTTTCAGATATCAAGTACTTGAGGGTTTCACTACGGTCGTCAAAGCTATAGGCTCTTTAAAGCAATGTTGCGAGGATGACATGTCAATAATGAATGCACTGGCAAGTGTCGCGGTCAACGACCTGAACTCTGCGGTGCAGTGGTACGAAAAGGTACTCGGGAAGCCACCCGATTCGAGGCCCATGCCAGAGGTCGCCGAGTGGAAGTTCGAACGAGGCGGATGGCTGCAGGTCTACAACCTCCCGGCACGTGCGGGTTCTGGCTCCTTCACGCTTGCCGTCAGCAGCATCGACGATCAGGTAGTGCAGCTCAACAAGCTCGGCATCGACACCGGGCAAAGGTCGTCGGGCGACAAGGTGAAGACACTGATGATCACCGACCCCGATGGAAACCACATCGCCTTCGCTGAGGCCATTGACCCGAGTATGGCCCGGTGACGGCATATCGTGTGTCAGCCGCCTAAGCTAACCACGACGTGAGCAGCCGATATTTTTTATGCGTGGCAGGTGCGATGGATTCCCGCAACTCGTCCAGGAAGACTTTCACCGCGCGTTCGATAGTTGCGCGAGATGGGGTGAGCTCAGGGAGCGGCGCCGCTGGCAATGGAATCTCGCCGTCCCAGGATCGGGCTTTTTCCCATTCGGCTGCTACAGCCTTGGCCTCATCCCATGAAATCCTACCGGTGAATTTGCGTTTAAAGGTGCCGGACAGATTTCCTGAGGCGAATATGAAACAACCGCACCGCTTCCAACCCTTCTTGCGTTCGTCAACTTCCCCGGAACGCGAATCAAGCGGTCGATTCGCTTCGCATTTTCCCTGATGGCGTCTGTACAAATTCAAAGGCATGGGCCGGCTATTTTAAGCCGCATTGCCCTGGAAATTTCGTAGTGGTCTCTATCTATCAGAAAAGAGGAAAGCGGAGAGGGGGGGATTCGAACCCTCGCCCGATTCTATGGCTCTATAAGTTAAACAATTTCAATTGCCACGCTTGCCAAAGTTGCCAAGTTTACCGTTAACCCCTGCACGCTATTGCACGCTGGGCAAAAGCGCCAAAAGCGCAGC
>JBKPQL010000017.1:0-5611 GCA_046734045.1 Verrucomicrobiota bacterium | reverse complement strand
GTGGCGGTCGTAGAAAACGGCATTAGGTTAGGCTGCAGTAACCTCACCGCTGTTTGAAATCGCGAGTTGCTCGGGTCGCGTGACACCCAAAGCGGGTTCGCGACCGCCGACCAATCCTCCGCGTTCAATGGATTCAGATCGCCCGCGTACTTGTGCACGGGAGAACATTACGCCCGCCGGCGGATAGGTGCAGCGCTTGGTTCGGCCGCACTGGAATAAGTGGACTCCAATTCACCTACCGCAGATTGAATCCGCGACGCTCGAATTAGGCGCGGCGCATCCGATGTAATATCAAAAGAAAAAGGCAGCTACGATTTAGATCGACAAGCAGTCCGCGATTTGGCAATGAACGTGCCAGGGTGTTCCGGGAGTCAGCGGAAACCTCAACCCAAAAAATTATGAACTGGAAAAAATTCTTCATCGCCTTCATAGCTGCCTGGATCTTCATCTTCATCTTTGGCTTCCTCTTTCATGCAGTGCTTCTGAAAGACATTTATGCAGCGCTGCCGCAAGGCCTGCAACGGCCCGAGGCGGACTTCAAAAGTCACTTTGGCTGGCTGATAGCCGGCCAACTGGTCTTTGCCTTCATGTTTACTTTGATCTTTGTGAGCGGTTTCGCCAGCGGGGGAGTGGGTGGGGGCATAAAGCTCGGCATTATGCTTGCCTTTTTGGGAATCGGTACGCACTTGATTGCGTACGCGGTGCAACCATTTCCGGGCAATGTCATGGTGTATTGGAGCATTGGCGCGATAATCGAAATGATCATCGTAGGCGCGATTGTTGGCGCGATTTATAAACCGGGAGCGACCCGAACTCCTTAAGGCTAAGTCAAATCGCGAGGACGCAGTGCGAGAGTTGCAAGGCAAATCTTTCGGGCGAGCGCAATCCAGCTATGAAGAGTCGCTGCGACCCTAAGCGGGCCGAGCCAAATAACACAGCTTAACCTAGGCAATTAGCCGTCACGCTTCATCGGCGTGGCGGCTTTTTGTTTCACGTGTGGCGCTTACGGCTCTTTGAACTCGCCCTTGTGTTCGTGCGTTTCGATCACGTTGCCAGCCTCATCGAAAACGTGAATCACAGCGTCATGTGATCGGCTGCGAAACTTGGCGTACCCGATTGCATTGCTCACCGCATCTGGCTCGCCATACCACAGGCGGCCGAATGGCAGCACATCGGAGAGCAGATCAACGCCACGTTTGTCGCTGCGCGGGCGAATCTCGTAAACGCGTGCAGGAATCATCGATGTCATAGTGGCCACATCATCTCCCATTCGGCCATCAAGAAGAAGATCTTTTCTAACTGGTCAATTGCACCGACCTCCCAAAAATCACGAATCGTTTCACGTCACCGTCTTCCTTTGACGTTCACGAGAATCGCCTGTCACGCCGTAGCAACGGTGGCTTAGCGGAGGTGGATCCGCGGTTTAACTTCAGGCGGCGGGGAAAGGCACGACTTTCTTTTTGTCGACTACCGACAGCGCCTCTTTCTTCGGGGGCATAAACGTTTCCTCCACATATTTGGTAGCGCGCTCAACCAGGTCACGGCTGGATTTCAAATCGAGCTTGCGTTTGATGTTTTCGCGATGGCTCTGAATCGTTTTCACGCTCAGGTTCAGCGAATGAGCGATTTGTCGCGTGCCAAGTCCCGAGCCTAACAAATGGAAAATGTGCATCTCGCGGTCGGATAAGTTTTCAATAGTACTCGTGGACACCGGCAGATGGTTTTCAAGCCGGGTCTCAAGCGATTTTTTGAATGCTCGCATGGCCACATCGCGGCTGACATAAATCTCGCCGCGCGTAATCTCGCGGATGGCGGTCACCAACTCTCTCTTAGGCGCGTTTTTCATCACATAGCCATGTGCCCCCGCGCGCAGCGCGCGATCGGCGAAAATGCTTTCCTCGAATGCGGAGTAAACCAGGATCAGCAACTCGGGTTGTTCTGCCCTCAGCGCTTTAACGAATTCCAAACTATCGCCGGTACCCACCCGCAGCGCAGTCAAGAGCAACTGTGGTTTACATTCCGGAATTTTGCTCCGCGCGCGCGGTATGCTGTCCACTTCGCCGCACATAATCATGTCCGGCTGGGAATTGAGAAAAACGCTGAGCCCGTGACGAAACAACGGGTGCTCCTCGAGAACCAGGATTCGTGTTTTTGCGGGATGCTTATCTGACTCAGCCATGCGTGTGCGGTGCGCCAGTTTAGCGATAACAGTTTTCATAGGTTTATAGTTTTTATATTTAAGTGTGCCTAGAGGCAACGCGAATGCGAGCAAAGAATTGCGGCTGAGCGGCGCGCCACTGAGCGGCAGGCTGAGATAACCGAATCTGAGCGCGCCAGCGTTGCGAGAAAAGCTTTTGATGTCGCCAGCCGGTGAATTCATCGGGCGGATGAGATCTTGGAACAACATCCGGTATCCGCAGTTCGCTTGATTCAATCTGGTTTCCCTGGCAGGTGCTCGACAAGCAGATCGAGGTCGTAAACGAATAGCCCGCACAGCGACCTGACTACTGACCACGGATCAGGGGACCGCTGACCGCGGATCCGGTACACAACTCCAAGAAGTGACTGAGTAAGCGCAGAGCTGATCCGCCTTCGATCGCCGCAGTCGGGCGAGACAGGAAGAGCGGGGCTGATGAAAACTAGCTCCAACCGAGCCGTTCGACATTTCTGACTCTGTCAAAATGCGTGTCCCTGCTAACGATTGGCAGTCGATGCTGTCTAGCCAGAGCCGCAATCCAAGCGTCGTTCGAAGGGATCGGAGAGCCGCTTACTTTTAATTCCGATCGAATTGCAGCGTAATAGACCGATGTCTCTTCCGCCACCGGAAGCACACGAAACAGGGAGAGATCTCGCCTGAGCCAGGCTTCGTACTGATCGCGCCGCCTCGAAATACCGATGCCAAAACGAAATTCGCCGAGCACAATCACGGGCAACGCGAGCTCGCGCGATTCTCGAATCACTTCCAGCAAATCCGCGTCTTTATCCAGCAATGCGGAAAGCGCGTTTGTATCGAGGATCACAAGCGATCCTCGGGCTCGATTTTCTCGAATTCAGACTCGATCGCGAGTTCGATTGCCTTGCGGTCCCGTCGCAAATGCCGCAGCGCGCCATAAGCTCGCATCCATCGGGGAGGAGCAGCCTTCCCATTGCGCGCGCTCCTCCTCCCATCAAGCCGCGACTCCAACGCCTCGGTCAATAGTTGTTTAAGGGTTACTCCTTCCTGCGCTGCCGTGCTCTTGGCACGACGAAAAAGTGCTTCCGGCAATTCGATGGTCGTCTTCATCGACACCCATATTCCCATATCATGGGCATTTTCACAACTGCGACCAGGTTGTCCGCGATTACGCCAATTAAGGCGAATGATTAATGCTCGCAGGCGACACGCCAGCCACTACAACTCAACAGTCGCGTAACTAGCACAGACAGGTAGTTGAGAGTCGATGGTTGATAGCCGATCCACCCCCGTCGGATTGTGACACTACCTGTCTATGTCCCTGCTGCGTCGGCTCAAGTGTATGTTGCTTCTACGCAGATATTACTGCCGCTCTATTAAGTGCTATTTTTTCGAAAGAGGGGGCGCTAGGTGGAATTTCATTCATTGGTCATAGCGAATTCGTTTCGTCAACGTTCGCAATGGCAGCCAACCGAGAAATGCAACGAAACCGGGCCGACCCATAATGCATTGGAAATTTCTGAGTTGCGCCGACGCGATCGCGGTTATGGAGTCGGTTTTGGGGTTGGGGTGGGTGTCTCCGCCAGAGTTCTTGCCGCCGCGGACACACTTTGCTTGACCGTAGGACTCCCGCGCACCTGATGCAGCCGTTCTTTAAACGATTTTTCCCAACCGAGATAAATCAGCGCAACAATAATGATTAATTCAATAAGCAACCGCATGGCAAACGTGACATTGTCAAAATCCAGACCGGAACGCAAGCACTATCGCCGAACGATAATGGCGAAGTTTGGATAATGAAGCCATGAGACAGGCTTTTCTTCGGCACGCCTTTGCCGTGGTAGTAGGCAATCAGATCATTGCAATCGATTGCAATTAGGT
The DNA here is from genome assembly GCA_046734045.1 of Verrucomicrobiota bacterium. Classification (GTDB taxonomy): domain Bacteria; phylum Verrucomicrobiota; class Verrucomicrobiia; order Chthoniobacterales; family UBA10450; genus Udaeobacter. The sequence goes on along the minus strand of JBKPQL010000017.1, from coordinate 1,557 downwards.
CGACTCATTGACGGATCTAAAAGTATGGACTGTCGACAAACTTCGGCTTTGCCAATCAAATTTCATTGTCACCGTATTTTCTTGACCTCTCGACAATTTTCGATTCAGATTGCGACACATCTCCGTTACACAGCGTAAAAGAACGCGCTTTGTAACTTGTTGATTTTCAACGGGCGGAGAAGTGGTGACAGTGTCTCCCTCCCTCACCGACGCGCTGATTTATTATTTTGCACTTCTCTTGCACCGCTTCCGCACCACAGACCGGACAGATGAACGACTCGTTAGATGGTGCAAGCGCGGATTCGTTAGAACCGGCTGGTTCGCCAATCAAGCTGCCCAGAGCTCGATCCACCTTTGCGCCCCGTTCGCGGTTCAACGCTTCAACGCTTATGGCTCGCACCGAGTTTCCAGGAAGCTATCTCGGCTGAGCGAACGTGCGAAACGCGGGAAAGCGTCCGCTCGACTCTTCGTACGTTGCGCCGACTGTGATGTGGAATTTGTCGTTGCCAACCTCGCCCAGCATGTAGCTCTGCCACAGATCGCCACTGAATTTGCCGCTCCAGCGCCCATACAGGACCCCCACTTCCCCACTGGCGTAAACCGGATGCAACGGCGAGTTGAGCACTTCCACAAGCGAATCTTTTGCATCCGCGTAATCGCCTGTCCGCCCTGTTTTTGTCTGCTGCGCGGACACAGGGGGTAGGAACGCGACGGGGACGAGATCCGGGGGCGCTGTTCCCATACGGCCCAGATCGGTCGAAACCGGCAGCCGTTTTCCATCCAAGAGCGCGAACAGTGGCAGGTAGTGAATCAGCGTTGAGCTGTCGATCGTGCTGAAAACGTCCGGTCGATACAGAGTCAACTTGGAAGGTGCGTCTAGCGTTTCCTGCGCAACTGCAGAAAAGAAAACACTGAGAAAGCCGACAGCGATAACGAACGCACGCTTCGTCACGACGCAATTCACGACCAAAAACGCCAAAGCGTCAATGAAATCTTGGCTCAAGTTGAAGCAGGCGCTGCATGATTCATTCGCATTAATTCGCGCGATTCGCGGCAAATCTGTGTTAGCCGGGTGGATCGGCTTCTCCGAAGACGATGGCGGGCATGGTCAACGCGTTGGGGACAACGCGTTCCACCTTTTCGCGTTAATTCGTGGCTGATTCGGATGAGAGGCGGAACGGATTAACGGTTCAACGACTCCCTGAAATATTCGATCGTCTTTTTGATTCCTTCTTCGAAACTGACTTGCGGTTCCCAGCCGAGGATTTTTTTCGCCCGGGTGATGTCGGGCTGGCGCACTTTCGGGTCATCCACTGGGAGCGGATGATATTCGATTGCCGATTTTGTTCCAGTGATGCGAATGATTTCATCGGCGAATTGTTTAATCGTCATCTCCCGAGGATTGCCAAGGTTGATCGGATCGTGGAAGTCGCTCATCGCGAGGCTAAAGATTCCGTCTATCAAATCGGAGACATAGCAGAACGAGCGTGTCTGGGAACCGTCGCCGAAAACGCTGAGCGGCTCGCCGCGCAAAGCCTGCCCGATGAACGCAGGCAC
>JBKPQL010000016.1:0-4027 GCA_046734045.1 Verrucomicrobiota bacterium | reverse complement strand
GATGATCCCACCGATTCCGGTAATCGTTGTAAGACGTTTAGTTTCCTTCGAGACGAAGAAAGCCATGTAAGCGCTAAGGTCCAACTCCGGCACCTGGAGCGTCATCGAAATGATCACGCATAACACCGCGGCACCGACCATTATGACCGTCCTGATTTCGCGTAGTCGCGTCGGCACTAGCTCGCGTTTGAGCCAGCCAATCCAATCGGAATCATTCGGGTCCGAGCCGGATTGGCGGAATGCTTCGCGGAATGTCGCGCTCATGGAATTACTTACCGGTGGCGGGAGCGTTGACTCTTGCCAAAACAGGTAGCCACTTGCGGCTGAGCACCAACGAAGGCGGCCAGCATGATGTCACGATTCCAAATCATGATCCGATCAAAGTTGGCACGCTGGCCGGAATCCTCGCTGATGTTGCGGCGCATTTTGCAATCAGCCGTAACGAAATCATTCAAAGGCTCTTCGGCTCGTGAACGAGTCGCCGTAAAGTAACGGGTCGTCGTTTTCATTTGTGCGTCGAACCTTTGATGATCGCGACCGCGGACGCGCCCATGCGGAAAAGATCTTGATCCGGATTTTCGACTTCGATGCGCACCGGAAAGCGTTGCGCCACGCGCACCCAGTTCAGTTCGCGTTTTACGTAAGGGACCCCGGAGGGAGGCAAATCGATCTCGCCTTCGGGCTTAACCGCCCATCCGATTCCCTGCACTTTTCCGCGAAAGCGTTGGTTAGGCGCGGACGAGAGATAAATAATCGCCTCGCTGCCCGGAGCCATATGTTGGACTTCGGCCTCGCGAAAATTCGCGATCACATACCATTTGGTCGTGTCGAGCAACGAGAAGACGGGAACCCCGGTGGTAACATGGGCTCCGGCCGAAATGTTGAGATTGATGACACGTCCGGAAAAAGGCGCGATGACCTTGCAGTAGGAAAGATGGAGTTCCTCGAGATTGATGGTGGCCACCACACCTTCGCGCTGAGCCTGTAGGGTCGTCAGTTTCGTTCGGGCTTCATCGACGTTTTCGGCGGTCGTGAAGGCCTTGGGTAGGAGCGGTTCGAGGCGCTGCAAAGTGCTATGAGCTTGCGCAATCTGTCGATCCAGAGCGGCCAAATCAGCTTTGGCCTTTTCCAGCACGAGTCTGTAATCCTCCGGGTCGATTTCGAAAAGCACGTCGCCTTCTTTCACCGCTTGATTGTCCTGCACATTGAGCTTGAGGATTTGACCCGCCACACGCGGCGCAATGCCCACCACATTGGCGCGCGCAGTCGCGTCGTCAGTCCGCGGATGTCGTTCGATCATTCCCCAGACGTAGAGCGTGATGACTACCGCGCTGGCGACGACGATCAGGGCTACAACTCTGCGGATGAATTTACGTTGATCGACATCAGAATCCTGTGAAGTCACGACCTTGTCGGACTTCTTGTCATCGATAGGAGTGACGGGCTTGTGCATCGCGCGTTTAGTTTTGATAAAACACAATCCAGGTTGCGAACGTGAAGATGATCGTGAGACAGGTGTAAATCAGCGGCGCCGGGCCAACGTACGGCTGCAAGTGGCCTGCTTGCACGATCCAACGGGTGATGAGCGTCAGCGTCAATCCGCTCACGATACAAATCATCCAAGCCGGGAAGTACGAGCCCAAGATGTCGACGGTGGGCGAACGATGGCTGAGGAAGTGCACCGCCAGAAGAGCGATGATAAGCAGAATCAAGCCAAAGAGACAAAATCGCAGGACACCGGTTTTCATCTTCGTGAACGGTTGATTGGCCGTATTCCGGCAGGAGGCCGAGCCAGGTCGCCGACGCTCAAGGCGAGCGCGGCTGCTGCGGTGTAGATCGCCGATTGCGTGTCATGACTAACGCTACGCGCCGATGTTAGGTTTCGCTCTGCGCTCACAACCTCCGGGTAAGTGCTCAGGCCGTGTTGATAGGAATCGAGGACTGCATCGAAGGCATTTTGCGATGCGGTCACAAGTTTGGCCGCTGAGTCTTGTTTGCGCAGAGCAGTCTTGAAATCCGTGTAAGCTTTCCAGACTTCGCGGACGGCGCTATCGCGCGCTCCGGCAAGTTCATTTTCGGCGGCGTGCAAGTCGGCCTCCGCCATCTCCATCTTGTGTCGCCGCGCAAAGCCATCGAAGATTGGAACGCTCACCGTTAGCAAAGCGCCAAAAGTAGGTTTGTCGTCCCCGAAATATTTCGAGCCGGCGATGCTAACTTGTAGCTCGGTTTCCGAGGCATGCGCTTCGAGCAAAAGCTTCGGGTAGTATTCCGCGCGAATCTTGCGGATTTCATGTTCCTTCGCATGCACATCGGCAAGCTTTGCCACAAGGTCCGGCCGTTGCGACAAAGCTTTCGCGATCAATTCATCGACCGAACGAGCCGCTTGATCGAGATCGAGCCTCTGCCCAAGATCGGCGACTTTCAGCGGGACCGTTGGCAGAATGCCGATGCTTTCGATGAGAGCTACTCTGGCATCGCTCTCAGCGCCACGCGCAGCTTCAAGATCGAATGCTGACTGCGCACTCTGTTGTTGCGCCTGTAGGAGCTCGGGTTGGGTCGCGAGTCCGTTATTAATCCGCGCCTGGACAGCTTGCTCCACGGTTTGGGCAGCTTCTAATGCACTCTGACTCACCACAACTTTTTGGCGAGCGTTACCGAGTTGATAGAAACGATCCGTTACTTGAAAAACAATTTTTTGATGGGTGCCGTTGAAGCCCACATTTGCCATCATCAAACGCTCCTTTGCCGCGGCGACCGTAGCGCTGCGTTCACCGAAATCGAGCAACAGCCATTTCGCGTTCAATTCCCCTCGAGCAAGCAAAGCCTCGGTGACCAACGAACCGCCGCCTGTAACAGTGACATTGTTCAGGCTGGGATTTGCTAGAAAGTTTGGACTGACCGCCAGGCTAGGAAAAGGAATGAATGCGCGGTCATAGCCCCCGGCAGCGGAAGCTGCGAGATACGGATAGTAGGCGCTCTCGCTCAGACCAACGGCAGCTGCTGCCTGCCGGGCGCGCTCCCATGCGACGCGCGTCTCGGGATTACTTCGCTCTGCGATGTCGATCAACTCCGCCAGGTTGTAGACTTTTCGGGGATTGATCGAAATAGCAGCGCCACCTTCTGTTCTATCGAAACGACGTTGGGCGAGTTCGGCCTCGTACTTGGGCAGCGCCGGAGGCGCCCAACTTCTATCGGAAGTCGGTGGAGCATCGTTCCGCGCATTCGCGACTGCGATCGCCAGAAATAATTGCACGCTTAAGAAGCGCAGGTTCATTCTCCACCTCACTAAATTCCTCTAAGACCCTTCTATCACCTTGCCTCGATCACGTCACGCTAAACGAACCGACAGGTCCGCCGCCATTACGCACCGGTCGGATAGCGAGGGAACAATTTGAGGGCGGACATTTCAGATAATCTTGAAATTGTTTTTCGACCGTGACGCATGAAAGCTATCCAGTCAGTTAACGGAAGACCTGCCGCGTGGGCGGGTGCGATAAGACCAATCTGCCATTTGCCTTCCGGCGTCGAGTTGGTTATAAACTCTTGAGTCGCGTCGCGTCGTGTCGCCTAAATGCCAGCCACGCGGTCCTATGCCATTTTGAAAAATTCGAGGACGTTGAAGCTATCGATAACGAGCGGCGGAAAGCCATCCCGAAATAGATCCGATCTGGCGATCCCTTTACGCGAAGAACTATCGAGCGGTCGAGTGAACCTCGACAAGTAGCTAAGTAACGGCGCTGCCACTTCGGCGATCGCCCGACCTTGTTGGGACTCTTCGGGGTATTCCTCGTTTCTTCGCTGAAAGGAGACGCACAGATGAAAAGAAAAACCTCGGACAATCCAACGCCACGAAATCTCGAAAGGGGTTTCAGCGACGACGGCGCTCGCACGATCCGATGCTTGTGTTCAACATGTCGATCTTCAGTTCGCTTCTGCAGCGTGAGAATGTCTGGTCATGAAAAGAGCAACTACGCCGGGCTATATGCTCGCCAGGCATATCAAACCAAAAAAGATAGTCTTTCACAGC
>JBKPQL010000015.1:0-11735 GCA_046734045.1 Verrucomicrobiota bacterium | reverse complement strand
TCCATTCCTCGATCGCGATAGCCTCGCGCGAGTTGAAACATGCTGTAATTGAGCGCGTGGAAACCGGCCAGGGTAACGAATTGGAATTTGTAGCCCATCGCCCCCAGTTCACGTTGAAACTTTGCGATACTTCCACTATCGAGTTTTTTCCTCCAATTGAATGAAGGAGAACAATTATAGGCCAGCAGCTTTCCGGGAAACTTGGCATGAATTCCCTCGGCGAACTTTTTGGCTTCAGCCAGATTTGGCTGCGAAGTCTCGCACCAGATTAGGTCGGCAAAGGGCGCGTAGCTAAGTCCGCGCGCAATCGCCTGATCCAGGCCGGTGCGTACGCGAAAGAATCCTTCGACCGTCTGCTCGCCGGTCAAAAACTCGCGGTCCCGTTCGTCGGCGTCGGTGGTGAGCAACGCGGCGGCGTTTGCGTCCGTGCGTGCCAGAATCAGCGTAGGAACGTCACAAACATCGGCAGCCAGTCGTGCGGCAATGAGGTGTGCGACGGCAGCGCGAGTCGGGACCAGCACTTTTCCACCCATGTGTCCGCATTTTTTTTCGCTCGCAAGTTGATCTTCGAGGTGCACGCCGGCCGCGCCCGCCTCAATCATAGCTTTGATCAATTCAAAAACGTTGAGCGGCCCGCCAAAACCAGCTTCGGCATCGGCCACGATCGGCACAAACCAATCGATATCGTTTTTGTCCTCGAGACGTGCGATTTGGTCGGCGCGCTGCAAAGTTTGATTGATCCGTTTCACCACAGCCGGCACGCTGTTTGCCGGATAAAGACTTTGATCGGGATACATTTGGCCGGCGAGATTGGCATCGGCTGCCACCTGCCATCCGCTGAGATAGATTGCCTTGAGTCCCGCCCTAACTTGCTGAAGCGCCTGATTCCCGGTGAGCGCGCCGAGAGCGTGGATGAAGGGTTCGGATTGGAGCAAACTCCAAAGCTTTTCCGCGCCGTGCCGCGCCAGGGTGTGTTCGATGATGACGTTGCCCTGCAGGCGCCGAACATCGCTGACTGAATAGTTACGAGAAATCCCCTTCCAGCGAGGATTATTGGCCCAATCATGATCGGCTTTTTTCATTTCATTCCGGTTCTTTCCGATACCGGAACTGCCTTTCCTTTTTGTCTTGCGCGTCGCGCTCATCTTTTTTTGGGGTTGCCGATTAGCCAGACGTTGGCGGTCGGCGCCTCGTCGGCCGCGGCGGGTGTTAGTCGAGTTTCTCATAGCCAGGTAAGGTAAGGAATTCGGCAAACTCGCTGTCAGTCGTAATCCGGTCGAAGAGTTCGCGCGCGATGTCGAATTTGCCATCGACGAAACGTTTTTCTCCCATCTGCGTTTTGATTTTCACCAGCTCTTCGTTTAGCACGCTGCGAAATAACTCCTTCGTCACCTTTCGGCCATCGTCGAGCATTCCGCGAGGATGGCGGATCCATTGCCAGACCTGCGCGCGTGAAATTTCCGCGGTGGCTGCGTCTTCCATCAAATTGAAGATCGGGACAGCTCCACTCCCGCGCAGCCACGCCTCAAGGTATTGGACGCCGACACTGACGTTAGTGCGCAAGCCTCGCTCTGTGATTGGTTCGCTCGGTCCGAAATCGAGGAGGTCTTTGCTCGCGACATTCACGTCATCGCGTTTGCGATCGATTTGATTTGCTTGAGGCATGATGGCGTTGAAGGCGTCGAGCGCGAGCTGCACCATGCCGGGATGCGCCACCCACGTGCCGTCGTGGCCGTCGTTTGCTTCTCGCTCTTTATCGGCGCGCACTTTGGCAAAAGCTTCTTCGTTCGCCTTTGGGTCGTTTTTGACCGGAATCTGCGCGGCCATTCCGCCCATCGCGAAAGTAGCTCGCCGATGGCACGTCTTAATGCAGAGCAGGGAGTACGAATGCATGAAATGCGTGGTCATGGTGATCAAGGCGCGGTCGGCCAGCAGGAAATCGCGCTTGTTCCGAAACCGTTTAATACACGAGAAGATGTAGTCCCAGCGGCCACAGTTGAGCCCGGACGAATGATCGCGTAATTCGTATAGAATTTCGTCCATCTCGAAGGCGGCCGGAATTGTCTCGATCAAGACGGTGGCGCGAATAGTCCCGTATGGAATGCCCAGCTCTTCCTGCGCCAACTGAAAGACGTCGTTCCAAATGCGCGCCTCGAGGTGGCTCTCCATCTTGGGCAGATAGAAATAGGGACCGCTTCCACGCGCGATCAGTTCTTGCGCGTTATGGTAAAAAAACAATCCAAAGTCGAAAAAGCTCCCGGCAACTGCTTCGCCATCGATTAGCACATGCTTCTCCACCAAATGCCAGCCGCGCGGCCGGGGCATAAGCACCGCGACTTGCTCATTGAGCTTGTATTTTTTTCCTTCGGGATTGGTGAAATCAATCGTGCCGCGAATGGCGTCGCGCAAATTGATCTGACCTTCCACCATGTTCCTCCAAGTCGGCGCGTTCGCGTCTTCAAAATCCCCCATGAAGATCTTTGCGCCGGAATTCAGCGCGTTGATAACCATCTTGCGATCGGTCGGCCCGGTGATTTCGACCCGGCGGTCTTGGATGTCACTCGGGATCGACGCACACTTCCAGTCGCCTTCGCGGATCTGCTTCGTCTCGGGCAAGAAGTCGAGCCCTTCACCGTGATCAAGCCGTCTCTGGCGTTCCTGCCGGTGCTCGAGACATTGCTTGCGTCGCTTGCCGAAGTGACGTTGCAGCTTTGCGACAAAAGCGAGCGCCTCCGGAGTTAAGATTTCAGAAAAAGCCGGCGTTATCTCTCCCAAGACCTCCACGCCGGAGGGTAGGGGGCTGCGACTTGTTTTGGCCGTGGTGGAAGGAGTGGTCATAAAGATGAAAACACTACCTTACAATTCGCGGCCGCGCTGTTACTTTCGCACGTTAGACTCTGTTAATGGAGCGTCTTCGGCTCCAGGCCAGCCATTATTTTTTGAAACCGCGGATTGCTTCGAAGCGGGTCTCATTCCCAACGTGTCCGTAAGTCGGATAGGGTGATGCTGTCATCGGCGTAATCGACAGCAAAACGAGTTGTGAGCAGACGCTCAATTTAAGAAATAGCTTTGTCGGTTTCTCCAGAGATTTTGTTTTGTGTTGTATCGGACCGTATAAGCCAGCAAATTATCGCTGTAACCGGGGATCGCCTGACGCGCGATCTAAGACGAAAGCGCGGGGGGCGCAGACGGGGCGATTCACATGACGGACGAGCACATCGAGAAAACCAAAGCAGCTATTGAGTCTGCCGAAAATATCCCGGCTGATAGAAAAGCCGAGTTACTGGACTTGCTGTCGAAACTCAAGCCAGCCATCGCCAAGGTTTCGGAGACGCATCACGAAGATGCAAAAAGCATCGCCCGTCTGGTTGAGGCTTCGGCGCACGAAACGATTCGTGCCGAGAAAAAACCGGAACACACCAACAGACTTTTACGCGAACTGAAACAGTCCGTGCAAAATTTTGAAGGGTCGCATCCGCAACTCGTCGCGTTTGTGGGCAAATATTCCACGCTGTTGTCCGCGTTAGGTTTTTGACCGCCGGCGACGGAGCGGACGCAGCTCGATGAGTTCGCCATTTAAAGTTCGTTGCAAAGTGCATTCCCCGTTTCCGCATGCGTCAACATTCAAGTATGGCGTCGCGCGCGCGCGCGTTATCCACGTTTCCAGGCCAGCATCATCCCGTCCCGTACGGTCAGGCAGACATTCTCAACGCGAGAGTCGGATTGGACGAGACGGTCAAAGGCGACGATGGCGTGATCATCAGCATCCTTGGGATCTACCACTTTGCCGCTCCACAGAACATTGTCGGCCACGATCAACCCGCCCGGCTTGAGTAAGGGCAGGCACGCTTCGTAATAGTTTGAGTAATTAGCCTTATCGGCGTCGATAAATATCAGATCCAGCGGGTTGGTCAGCGTCTTGATTGTGTCCAACGCAGCTCCCATTCGGATGGTAATTTTGTGTCCGTGAGGACTCTCAGCGAAGTAGCGTCGCGCGATCGCCTCGGCTTTCGGATCGATTTCGCACGTGATCAGGCAACCATCATCTGGCAAGGCTTCGGCCATCATGAGCGTGCTGTATCCGGTGAACATTCCGAGCTCGAGAACGCTTCGGGCGCCGGTCAGCCGGACCAGCATTTTTAGAAAGCGACCCTCGATGGCGTCGACCTGCATCTCCGGCCACTTCATCACTCGATAGGTTTCTTCCCGAAGACGGACATACAAGTCCGTTTCCGGCTCAGTGTGATCACGAGCGAATTGCTCGACCGCAACATCGATGAAGCGCTCCATATCGGTGATCAGGGTTGCGGTGTCGCGACAAGCTTCCTGTCAAAGAAATCAACCGTTGCTTTGTAGGATCGCATCCAATCGTTCCAGCGGAGGAGGTCGTGAATTTCGTCGGGAATGATTAGTTCCTCGAATGCGACTTTTTGGGCGCGCAGTTTTTCGACTAGATCGGTGGTTTGCTGGAACGGCACGTTGCGATCGTCATCGCCATGGACGAACAGCACCGGTGAGCGCCAGGTCGCCACGCTTGTGACGGGCGATGATTTGAAAGCGAGCTCGCGGGCTTCTTTGATGTCGGGCGCAACCTCTGCGTTCTTGGCCTCGACCTCCTCCGCCCACATCGGCAGGACAGTCGCCCAGTCGTGCACGCCGTGGAAATCGACGCCGGCTTTGAAAATGTCGGAGTTGCGCGCCAGGCCCATGGCGGTCAGAAACCCGCCGTAGGATCCGCCCCAGAGGCCGATCCGCTGCGGATCAACGTTGTCGAGCGTTTGCAAATATTTCGCGCCCGCGACCACATCCTGGTATTCGGATGCGCCGCGCCACACCGACTTTGGCGGCTCGCGAAAGGCGCGCCCGTACATGATGCCGAGCCGGTAATTCACCGAAAGCACGGTGTAACCTTTGCTCGCCAGATATTGATTCATCGCATAGGCGTTGTGGTAATACTGCATGTAATGAAATCCGAGCAGCATCTGCCGGATCGGTCCGCCGTGCGTGAAGATGAGAGCAGGGCCGCGTTGCTTCTGGTTCTTTGGCGTGAACAGCTGACCGTGAATCTCGAGGCCGTCCTCGCTTTTAAACACGACCTGTTTTGGCGTGACCAACTGCGCTCCCGGGAACTCAGCCGGAAGCATATTTTTCGCGATCAACTCGCGCCCGCTGTTCGTGACGTGATAAGGCATGGCCGGCGAAGCCGCGCTTGAGCCGAGACACAACAGCGTTTTTCCATCGCTCGTCTCGACCGGACTCCACTCGATTGTCTCGCCGCGGGTGAGCGCTTCCGGTTCGCCGCCCGCCGCGGCGACGCGCCAGATGTGACGGCGATCAATGTCATTCTGATTCGAAGTATAAAGAATGCTGCGCTTATCTGCGCTCAACGCCACGTCCTCCACATCAAAATTGCCCGGCGTGAGCAACTGCGGCGTTCCGCCTTCCGACGCGATGGAGTAGAGATGATTGTGTCCGTCTTTCTCGCTTGCGAAGATGATGCGGCCTGCATTCGTGAATTGCAGCGATTGAAACGCAAACAGCGGCAGCGAATCTTCCATCGCATTGCCGCTGTGAAGCAGCTCGCGCCCTTCGCCGCTCTGCGCGTCTGCAATCCAAAGCGCCCACGGTCGCGGGAACTCAGGAATGAGCGGCCGTTTGAATTCGATTCCGGGCTGGCGAACAAACACGACCTGTTTGCTGTCCGGTGACCAAACTGGACCGGCATCACGATTTGTCGTCGGCGCGAGATAAGTGATCTTTTTCGTTGCTAGCTCGAGCACGGCCACGAACGAGTGGTCTTTGCGGTTCGAACGAAATGCGATTCGCTTTCCGTCTGGCGACCAGCGCGGTGTGTCGTTTTTGCCAAGTAACTCCTCGAGCTGCTCTGCCTTTTTCTTGCCGTCGATCGGCGCTAACCAGAGATGTTTTTTCGCTGGCCAGACGATATTCTTCCCGTCCGGCGAAACCTGAAGATCCTCACATTCCTCCTTGTCGCACCCGATATCGCCAAGCAAACGCGGCTCGCCACCGTTCACATCCGCGGCCCACGCCTGCTGCTTGGGCGTTTTTGTCAGGCTTTGCGGATTTGCCGAGGTGCTTTCCTTATTGACCTCGCCACCGCGCGCGTACACGACCGTTTTGCCATCCGGCGTCAGCCGCACGCTCGCGATCGGCTGCCCTTCGTCACCTTTGTAGTGCGTCACCTGTCGCGGCACGAAATCCGGCGAGCCTGCGACCCAGATGTTGCGCTCGCCTTTGTTGTCGAAGACCCAGGCCACGCGCGGCGCGTGCGACGCGCTCGTCAGGCCGTAGGGAAATGGCGCACCCAGCACCTGCTCTAGCGTGAAGCTTTCACCAAGGCAAACGACCGGCAGCAAGATGCTACCGAGGGTAATAAGAAGGAAATGGAATAATGTTTTCAACACAATCGCGCACTATCATCGCCGAACAATCGCGCGTCGACTGGATTCGGGTGAGAAGTGGCTTAACAATTTGGGCTGAGAGCATCGGGGCGTAATGAGAATTGCGGAATAATTCCGTCTAATATGAAAACCAAACTCAAAGTCCCTGCCGTCGCTCTTATGACGGGCGTTGCACTGGGGTGCGTGACAGGGCTCTCGCTGTCGTGCACAAGAAAACGAGAGTCGGCACTCAAGCCAATCGACCAGGCTGCGCTGCAGACCATGGTGGACACGACCGCCAAGGAACTCCTCATCCCCGGCGCCGTGGTTCTCTTACGCACACCCCAAGGCGAGTTCACGGTCACCTACGGCACGACGTTACTGGGCGCTATAAGCCCACCCCGCGCCGACACCCACTTCCGGATCGCCTCGAATACCAAGACGATGACGGCCGCGGTGATCGTGCTGCTCGCCCAGGAAGGCAAGCTCAGTCTCGACGATCCAGTCTCGAAGTACGTCCCGGGCGTGCCCAACGGTGACAAGATCACCATCACCGAACTGCTGAAGATGCGCAGCGGCCTTTACAGCTATGACGACGCCCCCGAGTTCTGGACGATCTTCGACCGTGACCCGACCAAGGTCTGGTCCCCGGCCGAAGTGCTGGCGATCGCGTTCAAGCACCCGCCCTACTTTCCGCCCGGCATGGGCTTCCACTACTCCAACGCCAACTACGGTCTCCTCGGCCTCATTGCGGAAAAGGTCGACGGGAAGCCGCTGGCTAGTTGTTTCCAGGACCGTTTGTTCGGACCGCTGGGCCTGAAGGACACCCTGCTCCCCGCCAACACCTCGAACACCCTCCCCGATCCCTACTCGCACGGCTACTTGTACGGCGGCTGCTCCTTCAGTAACTTGGTGGACAAGCCGTACCCGCCCGAACTCCAGGCCGCGGCCAGGGCCGGAACCCTCAAGCCCGACGACTGCACCGGCCAGAACCCTTCCTACGCCTCGGCGGCCGGGGGCGTCATCTCGACCGCCAACGATCTCGCCACCTGGATCCAGGCTCTGGTCGGCGGCAGGGTGCTCAACGCCGACTTTCAGCGCCAGTGGCTCGACAGCGTGCAGCTGGAAGATCCGAGCAAGCCCGACGGCCTACAGTACGGGTACGGCATCACCCAGCTGCGCTGGGGAGCGAACACGCTCTATTTCCACGGCGGCGAGATGCCCGGCTTCAACTCCTTCATGGGCTACGACCCCGCCAGCAAAATGACGCTCGTCGTCTGGACGAATCTGACCGTATCGCTCGACGGAAAGGTGACGGCCAATGCCCTCATGTTAAAAGTGCTCGATCAGATCTCCGTGAAGTCCCCGCTTCGATAAGCGCAGCCCTCAACGCCCGCGCGAACAATTCCGCCGACATGACAAGATAAATCTGTCGATACACACACACGTTTCAGGCGTTGAAAATTGAAGCAGTAGCGAAGACCGAACATTCGCGTGAGCCGTTTGCACCGAGACAACGGCGAGAAGAGATTCAAATCACATGACTGCGACATACTCAGGCATCGATGGGTACGTTGGAAACACGCCGTTGATTCGTCTGCGACGCCTGTCGGAACTGACGGGTTGTGAGATTCTGGGAAAGGCGGAATTCATGAATCCGGCCGGCTCGGTGAAAGATCGGGCCGCCTACGGAATCATCACTGACGCGGAACAACAAGGTCGACTTAAACCAGGCGCAACGATCGTCGAGGGAACCGCTGGTAACACTGGGATCGGTCTTGCTGTGATCGGGCGCGCCAGAGGGTATCGCACGGTTATCGTGATTCCGAATAATCAGTCGCCAGAGAAAATGCATTTGCTCCGTACGCTCGGCGCGGAGGTAAAGGCGGTGCCGGAAAAGCCCTACAAGGATCCGGAAAATTACAATCATATCGCGCGTCGCCTCGCAGAGGAGCGCGGCTGGTTTTGGGCGAACCAATTCGATAACACCGCTAATCGCGACGCGCATTATCGCAGCACCGGCCCTGAAATTTGGAAACAGACCGAAGGCAAGGTTTCCTCGTTTGTCGCCGCCGTCGGCACCGGCGGCACGCTTGCCGGTGTGAGCGCTTACCTCAAGCAACAAAATCCAAAGATTGAGATCGTCTGCGCTGATCCCTATGGCGCGGCAATGTGGTCTTGGTTTACCAACGGCAATCTGGAGACAAACGACGGCGATTCTATCGCAGAAGGAATCGGTCAGGGCCGTGTCACAAAGAATATCGAAGGCATCAAGGTCGATCGAGCTTATCGCGTTCCGGATCAGACCGGCCTAACGATCGTTTACCAGCTTCTACGTGAGGAAGGCCTGTTCCTCGGCTTATCAAGCGGCATTAATGTTGCCGGTGTCGTGCGTTTCGCTCGAGAATCTGGCCCGGGTCAAACGATCGTCACCGTTCTTTGCGACTCGGGCCACAAATACCAATCAACACTGTTCAATCGCGACTGGCTGGCTTCCAATCATCTCGACCCTGATCTTCCTCTCGAATCGATTCTCGGCCGCTAATCTCTGTTCCTTAATCCCATTATAGACTGCCGCCGCAATCCCATGATGAGGGAGTTATCGCACCCGCGATTTTTCGCAGCAAAGGCAAAATCTAAGATTCAAGGCGCGGCAGTTGGGGGAGGCGAAGCCGGCTTATTTCGGCTCCGAACTAAATCGAACACATGCAGACTTGCAGCAAGGATCGCGACCACGGCAATAAAGAGCGTAAACTTCCGCCGACTCCAAGATGGAAGCACCGCGTCCAGCGGGACGTTCTTGGTGCGTTTCATTCCTTGCGGAGTCGCTTCGAACGCCCAGGAAATATAGAGCGCCAGCACAAAGCCGAGCGCCAGGATTACCACCAGAGCCGTCACCACCGAGATCCGCTCTTCGTGGCCGAAAAGTAAAACCGATGCGGCTTCAATCAGCAGCCACGCGATGACTGCGTAAGCGGCCGCAACTTTGTAAACATTACGCCGCTTCAGTTCGCGGAAGAACGTCTTCCCGTCCATGTGACTCTGTCTTCTGCCATAAACTGCGAAAACTCTTAAGTCTTATTTTGAGCCATTCGCACGTAGTGTCCATCGAGGCGAGCTTTAGAGAAAGTAAAAGGTAGGAAATAAGAAGTAGAAACGGACGGTCCGAGTCACTCGGTACGCCGCCAGTCACTTTAATTCTGCTGCTGGAAACTGATGGTCGACTCCAATAGAGTGTTCCAGACATTTACGGTATGAGTTCCCAGGTATCGTTTAGGTACGCGCTGCTGTTTTAGCCCACCGAAGATAACCACATGACCTCGGGCGGACTTAAGCTCCTGGAGGCGGCGCTTTTTCAAACGAGCATGACCGGTGTGACAAGCATTACGTATATTTTTTGGGCTGGCAGTTTTTATCCAGCGATTAATAGTCGGCGGCGAAAATGAAGGCGCTTACACTCTCAATTTTGCTTTTCGCGGCAGTCGCCCTCGCTGACGATTTCAGTACCATTGATGGGAGAGAATACAAAAACGTCACCGTTAGCCGAGTGGAGCCCGATGGCATCGTACTCAAAAGCAAATCGGGAATCTCGAAAGTTTATTTCATCGAGCTGCCGCCAGAGGTTCAGCAACGTTTTCATTTCGATGCCGCAAATGCTGCTGCTTACTCGGCTGACCAAGCTGCCAGTCAGGCGACGTATCAAATGCAGCAAGCCGAACTGCAACGCAAAGTGGCCGAAGAGAGAAACAGATATTGGACTGGAGAAGAGCCAGCCAAAACCCCGCAGAATAGCATTCTGGCACGCGCTGCGGCTGTCGCTACCCGGGGTCAACAGGTGGAAGTGATTTCTCACGGCGCGCAGGTGGACATCAACCAACATTTGGCGCCCGGCAACGTGACCGTTGTCGATTTTTATGCGGACTGGTGCGGCCCGTGCAGACAGCTCTCGCCAAGTCTGGAGCAAATGGCAAGGAGCGATCCGGAGATTGCGCTGCGCAAGATCGATATCGTCAATTGGAAAACCGCAGTGGTGCGGCAATACAACATCAACTCCATTCCGCAGGTTAACGTTTACAATCGCGGCGGCCGTCTTGTCGGCACGGTTGTTGGCGCTGATATCGACAAGGTCAAAAGTTACGTCGCGCAGGCGAAAACCAGCGGCTGACGCGCGCGCACAAATTCTCAATAGCGATCGGGTTTTCATTGTCTCTCCATTAAACGCGAGTCGGGGTGCATCTTGTCGTCGCCGTGTACATCGTGTGGAACGCTTGGAAACTTCAGTGGAGTGCTGGGCAACCCGTTCTGAATAGCTGCATTAAGTAATCCTGGACTTGCTGTCGCCAGAGCTGCCGCCAAGGAGCCCGTTTGAAGTTAAAGATCGGCCTGCGAGGCTACGCGGCGAGCTTCTCGAGAACCGTTTGCAGATCGTGAAGATCGACTGGCTTCACGAGATGAAAATCGAATCCGGCTTCTTTGGAGCGCCGAACGTCTTGGTCCGTGCCGAAGCCAGTGATCGCTACGGCTTTGATCGGCCGCTTTCGCCTGGCTTGGGCAACGACCTCGTAACCGCTGCCATCGGGCAGGCCGATATCGCATAACAGCACGTCGATTTCTTCCGTGCCGAGAATTTGCAGTGCGCGGCGTATATTCTCCGCAGTTACAACTTCATGGCCGAAATGGGTGAGCAGGCGCGCCAAAATATGTCGCGTGTCGCGGTGGTCTTCTACGAGCAGGATCCGCAACGGCTTTGACGGATCCTTCGGAGCGCGGGACTCGAGATCGGCTTTTGCGGCTCCTTCTGGCAGCGCGTCAAGCGTTACCTTGAACGTGGCACCGAAACTCCTGCCGCGGCTCTCGGCTTCGATTGTGCCACGGTGAAGTTCGACAAGATGTTTGGAGATCGCGAGCCCCAAGCCGAGCCCGCCAAACTGGCGGGTCACAGAAGCGTCAGCCTGCTCGAAGGGAGTAAACAAGGAAGCGAGTCGCTCCTGTTCGATTCCAATCCCATTGTCGGTAATTTCGAAATGGAAGCGACCTGCGTCGTCGTTGAAGGTGCGGATAGCGATCTGTCCACCAGGCGGCGTAAATTTTACGGCGTTGTTGATCAAATTCCAAAACACTTGCTGAAGTCGGATGCAATCAGCCAGGATGTGATGTTCTTTCGCATCGAGCTGATTCGAGAGCTGCAATTTCTTGGCCGCGATGGCTGAACTGGCGATCTCGATCGCATTGTGAATGATGTTGTGCGCGTCGCAACTTTCCAGATCAAGGCGGAGCTTGCCACGCGTGATGCGGGTGAGATCGAGCAGGTCGTCAATCAAGCGTGCCTGCAAT
>JBKPQL010000014.1:0-62066 GCA_046734045.1 Verrucomicrobiota bacterium | reverse complement strand
AGCGTCTCGAAGCGCTTCGCGCGCAGTGTTCGTAAAGTGAATCATACCCTGTCAGGCGAGCGGCGAGTAGAGGTGGATACTTCTCGGGCAACTCCAAGTTCAATCGTAATGTCGCCAATTCCGAAAATGAAATCCGCCAGTCAGTTTGCCATCCTAGTGACGATTTGTGCAGCTGCATGGTTCGGCACTACCGCACAAGCTTACAGCCCGCTAGGCCATGAGATCGTAGGGGCAATTGCGGACGAACGATTGGCGAATACTCCGACTGCCACGAGAGTTCGCGCATTGCTCGATGGGCTTACGCTGGAAAAAGTTGCCCCGATTCCAGACCAAATTAAAGGCTGGGATCAGAATGGAGTGGACGATCCAAAGTCGTTCCGTTACTCCACGCATCGCAGGATCGATGAGCAATTACGCGATTTCTGGCGAGCGAATCCGCCAACGCGCGACAAGAATCCGGGCGTCCCTTCTCACCATTGGTTTCACTATGCCGACGTTCCCGTCGTGCCGGCGCAAAAGTATCGTGATGGCAAAGTTGGCCGCAGGAGATGGGACATAGTTCATATGATTCCGCACTGCGTCCAGGTCCTCCAGGGAAGAATATCCGAACAGAATGATCGCAAAATTACCAGACCCATAGCGGTCATTTTGCTGGCGCATCTAGTCGCTGATATCCATCAGCCGCTGCATGTCGGAGCGGAGTACTTCGATGCGCAAGGCCGTCCCACTGATCCCGCCAAGAACAAATCCGCTCTGGCGGATGAAGGCGGAAACACATTTACGCTGGACCTCAACGATGAGCCGCGCAGCCGCGAAATCCATACGACAAACTTCCACGGCTTTTGGGATTATGATGCGGTAAATGCACTTTTCCCAGAGCTGGCACAAAGGTTGGATCAAAATGAAGTCGAAGCACAGGTCGAGCCGCTTAAGAAACAGCTCGTTCATGAGATGATCACACACGAACCGCAGAACTGGAGGATTCCCGCAAATATCGACATCACAAATTATGCGGAAGCCTGGGCAGACGAAATTTTGCCGGTCGCGTGTCAGGCACATGAGCGCTTGCAATTCACAAATGTGCATCCCGAACAGCAAGAAGGTCGTGTTGTCGCCGTAGGCGAAGCGAAGGAGAAACCGCAGCCGGACCAACTCACCTACCGCAAATGGGCAGCGGATATTGTTCGGAATGAATTACACAAAGCCGGTTGGCGTCTTGCCGATTTGCTGGAAAAAATCTTGTAGTACTGTGCTAGCGGTCTCGCGCAGGCACGACAGAAATCGTCGCCCGTGAAATGAATAAAGCCGCGCCAATAGCAGGAAGGTTTCCAAGCTGAAAAATGCGGGCTGTTGTCCAGCGTGTAAGCTGCGCGCGCGTGACCGTGGAAGATCGCGTTGCGGGAGAAATCGCGGCGGGTCTCATGGTTTTGCTTGGCATTGGCCGCAACGATACCTCCGCCGTCGCAGCCAACATGGCGGAGAAGATCGCAAACCTGAGGATCTTTGAAGACGATCAGGGGAAGATGAACCGCTCCTTGCTAGATGTGCAGGGCCGCGCGCTGGTCGTTTCGCAGTTTACACTTTACGGCGACGCACGCGGTCAGCGCAGGCCCAGCTTTATTGCTGCCGCGCAACCGGAGGAAGCGAAGAAGCTCTACGGAGAGTTCAGCGAAGCTCTGCGCAGGTTGGGAATCACCGTGGCCACAGGAATTTTTGGGGCGATGATGTCGGTGGAATTAGTCAATGAGGGCCCTGTCACAATCCTTCTCGATTCTGAGAAAGCGTTCTAGACCCCGCCTTAGGAATAAAACGAAAATCGCGCTGGGGTTTTTCAAGCGCGATTTTCTTCCGAGGATTGTTCAGACAACCTCAGGCTTCGGTTTTCTTCCCGTTCGCCGTCTTCTTGCACTGCGCTTTCAATTGAGCGAACTGCTCTGCGGAAAGAATTCCTTTCGCTTGTTTGAGGAATGTCTTCCGGCTCTCTTTTGTGCAACCCGCCTTCATGCAATCGGCCTGCCATGTTTCGATCTTAGCCTTTTGATCGGGCGTGAGATTCAATGTTGCCAAATCAACGCAGGCCATTGAATTCCGGTCTGCTGCGCCTTTAGCGCAACACGCCTTGTCTCCTGCGAATGCGCTGGATGCAAAGAGCATCACAGCCGCAACTAAAGCTGTAGTAGTAATTTTAATCATGGTGAATGCTGAGACACGTGCGCATTGCAACCTGTTCAATTGTTTCTCGCCGAAAAATATGGCTGGCGCGAGCTCATTCACGCATTAGAACAAGATTGACGATGTCGATGATTCTAGAACCTGTCCGTCCAATCCAACTTTCTGAAATACAAGAAGCGCGCAAACGAATTGCAAAGACCATCGTGCGCACGCCCCTGATTCGTTTGGAGTTGGGGCCGGACCATCCAGACATCCGCCTCAAACTGGAGAACCTGCAACCAATCAACGCATACAAATTACGCGGCGCTGCGAATGCTGTGGCGATGTTGCCAGAACGCGACCGGGGCGTGTGGACGATCAGCGCTGGCAACGCAGGTCAAGGCGTGGCTTATGCAGCAAGAAAAGCTGGCGTACCATGCACCGTCGTCGCTGTCGAAACTGCGCCGGCCTCGAAACTCGAACGAATGAAAAAGCTCGGGGCCAAGTTAATCCCGGTACCATACGATGTCGCTTGGAAAGCCCTCGATGAACGTTCGTTTCCCGGCGCGGAAGGAACGTTCATTCACCCCTTCGACGATCACAATTTCATCGCCGGTCACGGCACGATGGGATTGGAAATTCTTAAAGATGCGCCGGATGCAGCAGCTATCATTGCGAGTATCGGTGGCGGCGGCCTGATCACAGGCATTGCAAGCGCAATCAAAGCGGTTAAGCCGGAGATCAAAGTCTTTGGCGTCGAACCGGAGACAGCTGCACCCGCGGCGCTCTCTTTCGAAAAAGGTTCGCCACAGGTCTTCGAGAATTGGAAAGCGTCATTTGTGGATGGAGCGGGCGGCCAAAGCATGTTTCCTCGGATGTGGGAACGAATGAAACCACTCGTGGACGGTTACTTCGTGGTCAGCCTGGAAGAAACAAAGCAGGCGATGCGACTAATGGCCGAAAAAGCCCGCATCATTTCTGAAGGTGCTGGTGCATTGCCGGTCGCGGCTGCGCTGACCAGTAAGGCGGGCAAAGGTCCAATTGTTGCCATCGTCTCCGGTGGAAATATTGATCTTAGCAAGTTCTGCGAGTTGATCGCCCAGTGAAAAATATACGATCGCCACGCGGTATTGACTTTGGCTTCGGGATTTGAGAAAAATTTTCCAATCGAAAGTGAGGAGGAAACACAAATGAAAATTGGCGATATAGCACCAGACTTTGAAGCAGAAACCAGCGAGGGCCGCCTCCGCTTCCATGATTGGATCGGCGACTCCTGGGCTATTTTGTTCTCGCACCCGAAGGACTTCACACCCGTCTGCACAACTGAACTCGGTTATATGGCGAAAATTAAGCCAGAGTTCGACCGCAGAAACGTGAAGATCATGGGATTGTCGGTTGATTCCGCCGGCGATCATCAAGGCTGGGCGAAGGACATCGAAGAAACGCAGGGACACGCCCCAAACTATCCGATTGTTGCCGACGCTGACTTCAAAGTCTCAAAGCTCTACGGCATGCTGCCTGCGGATATCGCAGGCGACGCGAAGAAGCGCGCGCCCGCAGATAATGCGACCGTGCGTAACGTTTACGTCATCGGACCTGACAAAAAGGTCAAGCTGATCCTCGTCTATCCAATGACAACGGGCCGGAATTTCAACGAAGTGTTGCGTGTGATCGATTCATTGCAACTGACCGCGAAGCATCAAGTCGCAACTCCAGTCAATTGGAAACCTGGCGAAGATGTGATCATCGCTGGCTCGGTGTCCGACGAAGAGGCGAAGCGACGTTATCCGCAAGGCTGGAAAGCGCCAAAGCCATATCTCCGGATCGTGCCGCAGCCACAATAATTGTAGCACACGCTGCGCGTCCGGACACCGCTGGAGTCACCGCTCGGCTGAATATCCTATCGGGTCTTGGTTAAAATACTTTTGCAGTTCCGCGTACAGTCTTGGATGACGCGCGCGTAGTGCACGCGGTCGCTCGAAGAAAGCTTCGACCGATACGGCGAAAAATTCCGCGGGATTCGTTGCGCCGTAAGTATCAAGCAAAGTCGGTATCCCGCTGTCATCAGCCGCGCGCAACGACGCAAATTCAGACCTCATAACTTCGCTCCAGGCCAATTGCTCTTCGCTCGTTGCTAATCCCGGCACTCCGTCGGCTGCGCCATTTTCGTAGTCGAGTTGGTGAGCGAATTCATGAAGAACAACATTCTTGCCGTCGGAAGGATCAGCCGCGCCGTGCTTGACGGCGCCCCAAGACAGGACCAACGAACCCATTCTACGGCCGGTCTCGCCAAAACGACTCACAGTCCCCTCTTGCCAAATATGCTCATCAATCTGCCGTTTTTCTTCCACCATGTACGTTAAAGGATAAACAAGTATCGTAAGCAGACAGGGGAAATAATCCGTCGTGCGATGCAACAACAGAAGACAAGCTTGTGCGGCGATCGTCGCGCGGATCTCATCGTTGATCATCAGACCGCCACATCCCTCGAAACGTTTTTCGGCAAGAAATACCTGAGTGTGACCAAGCAGTTCCGCGCGGTCGCCCGGGGACAGCTTGGGAAAAAATACAACATGACGCTGAATCAGCGCCAGCCATCCCTTCGGAAACGGCCTGGCCCGAAGTCTGCGACGCCGGGCATTCTTCAGAAAACCAAACATGATCGGAAAAGCGAAACGTGCATCGTGAATCGATCTGTGGAAAGTTCTGGTGATCGATGGCTCTCAAGTCGCATAATAAACAAATTTCGGAGGTGCTCGCATGAATACAATCTCAATCTCGCGTCGTAGGTTTGCTCAGTTGTTAGGCGCTGGCGCGGCAGCAGCCATTATCAGACCCACGATTTCATCTGGGGCGAAGCCCGTCGAAGGATCGCCAGGTGCGGGCATTGTGCGCTTGAGCGCAAACGAAAATCCTTACGGGCCTTCGCCGAAGGCGCTCGAGGCCATGACAGATTCATTTGATTTGGCCTGCCGATATCCGGACGAGCACAACAACGTGTTAATTGAGAAGCTGGCGAAGCTGAACAACGTTAGTCGCGATCAAATCCTGCTTGGCGACGGTTCCGGCGAGATTCTAAAACTGGGCGCAGAGACATTCACCAGCAAAGAGAATGGGGCCCTCGTCGCCGCGGATCCAACCTTTGAAGCAATTCTCAATAACGCCAATGCTAATGGCGCGGAGGTCGTGAAGGTGCCGCTGACCAGCAGTTTCAGTCATGACCTCCCTAGGATGGTCGCCGCGGCTAAGAAAGGTCTGATTTACATTTGCAACCCGAACAATCCCACCGCCAGCATCACGCCCATGAATGACCTACGCGAGTTCGTCGCTAAAGCCCCGCGCGCCACAATGATTCTGGTGGACGAAGCCTACTTCCATTACGCCGACAGTCCCGACTACGAGAGCGCAATCCCGCTAGTCAGAGATCATCCGAACCTGATTGTGTCACGCACGTTTTCAAAAATTTATGGCATGGCTGGATTACGTTGCGGCTACTGCGTCGCGCAAAAGGATACGGTCGAGCAACTGCGCGCGCATCAAATGTGGGACAGCGTCAACATCATGGCTCTAGCCGCGGCGACCGCGAATCTTGACGATCCAGATCAAGTGCCAAACGGTCAGCGTTTGAATAAAGAAGTGAAAGCATCCACGATCGGTGAGCTCGACAAAATGGGCTACAAAACAATTCCGTCGCAGGCGAATTTCATCATGTTCGACTGCCAACGCCCAGTCGTTCCGCTCCTCAAAGCGTTGAAAGATCGCAAGGTCGAAGTCGGCCGCTTATTTCCTGCATTGCCGAACTACATGCGCGTTACGGTTGGGAAAAAATCAGAGATGGAGAATTTCCTTGCGGCATTCCGACACGTTGCTGCGTGAAATAGCTTCTACTTGTTACGCCGTAGCCTCGGCGAAGGCGGGACCGTTTAACATTGGATTTTTCTCGAGTCCTTCGGTTACAGTTCAGCGAAACTCGCCGATGCGAAAACGGCGACGCAAGTATTCCGCGGCCGCTGCGTTATCTGGATATTTGAAACCAATAACCCCGTCGAAAATGGGAGCCGTGATTTGCATGGCCTCCAATACGCGGCCCTCGCCTTCCAGAAGCAATAACCCATGATTGTACTTCTGCGTTGCTGCGGCAAATATCTTCGCATCTTGCGGGTGAAGGGTGATCAGGACGCTCTTGCCGTCTCGGCCGAGCAATAGATCACGAACCGACCATACGACCAGCAGCGGATGCTCACCGCCGACGGTAAGGACCGGCCCCTTTGCGCTCTGCTCAATTTTCGTCGGAGCTAACACACGAAACAGCGGCTTACTGGCGTTGTGTGGCTTAACATCAGCACCAAGCGCAGACGCCGCGAGCAGGGTCACGGCGAAAACTGTGAAGGCTCTCAATGCGCGCATTCAGTTAACGAGAATCGGACGAAGTTCGGGATGACTATTTCTCGCGAAACTCGAGGGCGTCATCTTTTGCATTGACATGAACGGTATGGCCTTCGCGAATCTTGCCTTCGAGGATATCGATGCTGAGTGGGTCGAGAATTTCTCTTTGAATGGTGCGCCGGAGCGGGCGCGCGCCGTAAACCGGATCGTAGCCCTCGCGCGCCAGAAGTTCCTTGGCTGAATCAGAGAGCTTGAGTGTGATCTTTTGTTGCTCCAGACGTTTGGACAAGCGGCGGAGTTGAATCTCAACAATCTTCTTCAAGTCGTCTTCGCTGAGCCGATCGAAAATGATAATTTCATCAACACGATTAAGAAATTCTGGCCGGAAATGGGCGCGCAACGCATCCGTCACCAGTCGTCGGCGTGCCTCACGTGATTCTTCCTCAGTGATGTATTGCGAACCGATGTTTGAGGTCATGATGACGACCGTGTTTTTGAAATCGATCGTTCTGCCCTGCCCGTCCGTGATGCGGCCATCATCGAGCACTTGCAGCAGCACGTTGAACACGTCGGGATGCGCCTTTTCGATTTCATCAAAGAGCACCACGGAGTACGGCTTGCGCCGAACGGCTTCGGAAAGCTGGCCGCCTTCTTCGTAACCAACGTAACCCGGCGGCGCACCGATCAACCGTGCGACCGTGTGTTTTTCCATGTATTCGCTCATGTCGATCCGGATCATGGCGTTTTCGTCGTCGAACAAAAATTCCGCAAGTGCGCGGGCCAGCTCGGTCTTGCCTACGCCGGTGGGTCCGAGAAAAATGAATGAGCCAAGGGGGCGATTCGGATCCTGTAAGCCCGCGCGCGCGCGGCGCACCGCGTTGGCCACGGCTTTGATGGCTTCGTCCTGCCCGACCACGCGCAGGTGCAAATGCTCCTCTAGTTTCACCAGCTTTTCCCGCTCTCCCTCCTGCAATCGTGAGACCGGAATATGCGTCCAATTGGAGACGACTTCAGCGATGTCCTCCTCGGTCACTTCCTCACGGAGAAGCGATTTCTTGGCCTTCGCACTTTTTGCCGTGGCGTCAGCTAATTTCTTTTCGAGCTCTGGAATTCTGCCGTACTGGATTTCACTCGCCCTGGCGAGCTCACCGCGGCGCTGCGCGCGCTCGAGCTCCGTGCGAAGCTGATCAAGTTCCTCCTTCCATTTTCGTTGCTCTTCGAGAACCGCTTTCTCTTTTTGCCACTCCGCCTTGAGCGCATTCGATTTTTCCTTTAGCTCTGCTAATTCTTTTTCTAGCTTCTTCAACCGCTCCTTGCTCGCGGGGTCTTTCTCTTTTTTTAGCGCCTGACGTTCCATTTCATGCTGCATGATCTCACGCTCGATTACGTCGATCTCTGTTGGCATCGAATCGAGCTCGATCTTCAAGCGCGACGCCGCTTCATCGACCAGATCGATCGCCTTGTCCGGCAAAAACCGGTCAGTGATATAGCGGTGCGACAGCATCGCCGCTGCGACGAGCGCGCCGTCGGTAATGCGCACGCCATGGTGGACTTCGTAGCGTTCTTTCAGGCCACGCAGGATTGCGATCGTGTCTTCCACGCTCGGTTCGTTCACCAGCACCGGTTGGAAACGCCGCTCCAATGCCGCATCCTTCTCGATGTATTTGCGATATTCATCGACCGTTGTTGCACCAATCGTCCGCAACTCGCCGCGTGCCAGCATGGGCTTAAGCATGTTCGAAGCATCGACCGAGCCTTCTGCTGCACCCGCGCCAACGATCGTGTGCAATTCATCGATGAAGAGAATGATCTGGCCCTGGCCGTCGGTCACCTCTTTCAAGAACGCCTTGAGCCGATCTTCAAATTCGCCGCGAAACTTTGCGCCCGCCACCATCGCGCCAATGTCCATGGCAATAATTCGCTTCTGCTTTAATGAGTCGGGCACGTCGCCGCTGATGATGCGTCTGGCGAGACCTTCTGCGATGGCAGTCTTTCCGACACCTGGATCGCCAATGAGCACCGGATTATTTTTTGTTCGGCGCGACAACACCTGCATGATCCGCCGAATTTCGTTATCGCGTCCAATTACCGGATCGAGCTTGCCGCGTCGCGCCAGCTCGGTGAGATCCCGTCCATATTTCTCGAGCGTCTGATATTTGCCTTCGGGGTTTTGATCGGTCACGCGCTGCGAGCCGCGTACCTGCTGAAGTCCTTGCATGAGCTTGTCACGCGTGATGCCGAACTCTTTTAGCAATCTTGCCGCAGGGACATTTGCACCACTCAATGAGAGCAAATAATGCTCTGCGCTGGTGAACTCATCCTTCAGCTTCGACATTTCCTTCTCGGCGCTATCCAGAACGGTGCGGAGTTCATTCGAGAGACGCAGATCAGCGGCGGCACCGTGGATTTTTGGGCGCCGTCCCAACTCCGACCTCAGCCGCTCGCGCAACTGATCTACATTTGCCCCAATCTTCTCCAGGAGTGGCCGCGTGATCCCTTCGCTTTGATCCAGAAGAGCGGAAAGAAAATGTTCGTTGGCAATTTCCGGGTGATTCGCCTGCGATGCGAGATCCTGCGCCGCCTGGAGCGCTTCATGCATCTTCTGCGTGTATTTATCGATGCGCATACCTCAACATAGTAACGCCCAGCCATACAGGCAATTCGCCGCTCATCGGGAACACTTCGCTCGTGCTGAATTCGAAGGACAGGCGTTTGACACAAACGCCTCTACAACGATGAGTGTTTGCCATGAGCACGGAAGTGAAGGTATCGACTCGCCACGCGTTGCGCGTTTTGCGACCGGGTGCGTTTCGCCGTTACATCATCGGCAGCGCGATCTCCGATACTGGAACGTGGATGCAGGTAATGGCTCAAGGTTACGTGATGAGCACGCTCACGAGCAAAGCGATCATGCTCGGAATGGCCAATCTCGCTGCCGGTCTGCCGATGCTCCTTTTAACCATGGCAGGTGGTTCGGCGGCTGATCGTTTCGATAAACGAAAGATTCTTCTCGCCACTCAGTATGTCCAGATCGCGTTGGCAATTTCCATTGGGCTCTTGATCATGAGCGGCGAAATCCAGATCTGGCACATCTTGTCGTTTGCCGTCGTGCTCGGCATTTCGAACTCATTTGAAATGCCAACGCTCAACGCATTCGTGCCCGAGCTTGTGACGCGCGATGAGATCCAAAGCGCGATTGCGATCGACCGCGCGGTGTTTCATGGCTCACGTGTCGTTGGTCCAGCGCTCGCCGGAATTTTCATCAGCGCGTGGGGCGCAGCTTCCGCCTTTTTCTCCAACGCAGTTTCGTTCGTGGCGCTGATCATCGCCTTGTTCATGATCCCGCCGCGACCGCGCGGCACCGCGGAGGAGGAACACAAGCGCGCCAGTGGCATTAAGGAAGGTTTTCGTTACGTCGCGAAAGACAAACCGAGTCTCGCCATGATCGGGCTCATCGCAGCGACCACGGTTTTCATTTTCCCAATTATCACGGTGATGATGCCGTTGTATGTGCGATTGGTGCTCGGGCTCGGCGCCGATCGACTGGGCTTTTTAATGGGCGCTTCGGCAGTCGGCTCGGTGGTGGGCGCAATTTTCTTGATCAGCATTCCGCGCGACAAACGTGTGCCGTTCATGATGGTGAACGTCGGCATCGTCGGATGCGCTATTTTCAGTTTGTCGCGTGCGCCAAGTTTTTACCTGGCGACGGGGCTGTTCATTCTCAATTCGCTTGGATTGTCGATGAACTTCGGATTGGCAAACACGATTGTGCAGGAACGGGCGCCCGATTATCTACGCGGGCGCGTCTCAGCCGTGTTCATGTTGAGCTTTGTTGGTCTGATGCCGGTAGCGGGCCTGGGGATTACCGGACTATCTGATCTAATAGGAATGCGCACCGCACTAGCGATTGCAGCGGCATGTTACGCTGCGACCGCGCTGATCGTACTCGCGCGCGTGCGTCGAGAATGCTCACAACCTGCGGTCGCAGAAACGCCCAAGACCGAAACGCCCGTCCCGCCTGTGGCCGCTGCTGTTTAGGCGTGATCGCTTTTTCCACGTGCTGGAACTCCGCGCGTCACACCGCCGGAGATGCAATGCTCCGCGAAATCAAGGTCAAACTTGGATTCGATTTGATTGAGCTCGGGCATGGTATCCGGATGTCCCTGCTGCCAGGGATCCAAAAAATGTTCGATGCTGGCGCAGTTCGCTTTAGCAGTTTGCATAACTTTTGTCCGTTGCCCGTCGAAGTCATGGTGGCTTCGCCGGACTGTTATAGATTTTCCGCTGCTTATTCGGAGGAGCGCGAACGCGCCGTCAAGCAAACCTTGCAGACGGTTGATTTCGCGGAGCGATTTGGCGCGCCATTTGTTGTCTTACATCTCGGTAAAGTGAATATGCGACCGGTTACCGACTCGTTAATCGAGCTGGCAAAGAATGGGGAATATCTGTCGCGCAAATATGTCAGGCTGAAATTGAAGGCAGTGCAGCGGCGCGAGAAAATTGCGCCTCCCTACCTTCATCGGGTGAAAGATTGCCTGCGACGCATCACCGATTATGCCGAGACAAAAAACGTCAAGCTCGCCCTCGAGGCGCGCCGTGGTTATGAAGAAATTCCAACCGAACGCGAATTGCCGGCATTACTGGACAGAATCAATTCGCCAAACCTTGGCTACTGGCATGACTTCGGTCACACGCAGATCAAAGAAAACCTTGCATTTCTCGATCACGCCGAGTGGCTCCGCACGATCGGCTCGCGCACATTTGGTTGTCACGTTCAAGATTGCATCTGGCCCGCGCAAGATCATCAACCTCCTTTTGCGGGAGATATCGATCTTGAAAAACTTGTTCCGCTCCTTCCCTCGAACTGCTTATTTGTCTGGGAAATGAGTCCCGACCAGACGGCTGATAAAATTCAACGTTCAATTCAAGTTTGGAAAGAGCACTTCGGCGAATGAAAAAGATCCTGGTCACCATTTTCCAGCTCAGCGTTACAATCGCGGTCCTTTATTGGGTGTATCACGACCCCGACCGGCGCGCGCAGATGGCTGAGGCGCTGCGTAACGCCCAGTATCAATGGGTCGTTATCGGCGTTCTGAGTTATGTATTGGTGGAAATCGCAGCTGCATTTCGCTGGCACGTCTTGCTGAAAGTTCAAAAGATTCAGCTTTCGATTCCACGGCTTTCGGGATTGTTTCTGATCGGAATGTTTTACAATCAATTTCTCCCGGGCGGGACCGGTGGCGACATCATCAAAAGTTATTATCTACTCAAGGAAACCTCAGATAAAAAAGCGGGCGCACTTCTGGCTGTCGTCTTCGATCGTTTTATCGGCTTGGTCGCCTTGGTCAGTATTACCGGGGCTCTTATCGGCCTGCGTTACAATTTTCTCGCGCAAACGACCGACACACGGCGATTGCTTTGGGTGCTGCTTGTCGTTCTCGGCGCTTCGATAGTGGCGTTGCTCTCTACCTTTGTCGTTAGCGGATTTAATTTATTTCACCAGTTGCCCGAGCGATTTCCCGGCCGAGACAAATTGATCGAAATCTCCGCGGCATATCATCTGTATGCGCGGCATTGGCGTGCCACACTCGTGGCGTTTGGTGCCTCGCTGGTGGCGCATCTCGCTACATTCGCCACCTTTTTGTGTGCTGCTTACGCCCTGGGCGCTGTTGTGCCGCTGGTCAATTTCTTTGCGGTCATGCCAATCGAACGCACGATCTCGGCACTGCCAATCAGTTTCGCCGGAATTGGTCTTCGGGAGAAGGTTCTGCAAATCATGCTGAATGGTGTCTGCGGAGTACCGGAAGCCACAGCCATTCTCATTGGCTCGCTGAGTTTTCTCATCATCCTGGCCTGCTGCCTGCCTGGAGCGGTCGTTTATTTCTTTTACAAACCGAGCGTGGTGGTCCCGCACGCAAAATTGCGCGAAATGGAACGGGAGGTGGTCACGCTCGAACACGAAATTAGCGAAGCGGAATGAGAACTTTTTTCAACGTCCAACGTCCAACACCGAAAGCTCAATTCGGACAATTGGACGTTGAGCGTTGAGCATTTTCGTTGCAATGAAATCAAAGCGACGGCGCCCATTCGTTGTCGCAACGTTCGCCATGACCGTGGACGGAAAGGTCACGACGCGAAATTTCACGCCGGTCGATTTCACCTCGCGCGAAGACAAACTGCACCTATTTCGTCAGCGCGCGCTGGCGGATGCAGTCCTGATTGGCCACACCAGTTTAAGACGTGATAATGTCCGCCTGGGCATTCCTTCTGAATTACAGAAGGCGAGAATTAAGCGCGGACAAACCCCAGCGCCACTTCGCATCGTCGTGTCTGGCAAAGGAAAGATTGACAGTCGGTTGAAAATTTTTCAGTCCGACATTTCCCCAATCATCATTTTTTCGACCAGCCGGATGCCGCGGAAATATCAGCAAGCCTTGGCGAAAAAAGCGACACTTCATGTGAGCGAGGGCGACCATATCGATTTGGCTGCAATGTTGCAAACACTACGCAACGAATACGGTGTGCGTGCGCTCGCGTGCGAAGGCGGCCCCACGCTCTTTCGATCGCTGTTGGAACATGGTCTCGTCGATCAACTCAATCTCACCGTCGCGCCGTACATGTTTGGCGGGGCCAACGCGCCTACCCTGACTGGATTATGCAAGGATTTTTTACCCGCCGGCGTGCATTGCCGTCTGATCGATATGCGCGTCGTTGGCGAGGAGTGCTTCCTGACTTACCGAATCGGACACAAGCGCTGAGCAACCTTACGGCGCGGAGGGTGTTTTTTGCGTTCGGGCGGATTCGATTTCTCGCCAGAAGCAGAAAGTGCCGGGAGTGCATTGCAGCGCCCAAGACTGGCCAGATTCGCTATCCAACTTTATGACTTGATCACGAGTCACGACGATCTGGTACCTGGGTGGATGTGACGACGGCGAGCATCCACATGCAGACAGTGACATTGCAACGAGAAGTATTCCGCGTAATTGCGGCGTTTTCATAGTCGATGCACGCGGAGACATGAGATTGTAGTCTAATCGGACGCGCGTATCCTTCCGGGTATATCATCACGAGCTAAGCATTTCAGCAAGCTTTAGAGGACGAACTTTTCCGAGCAACTGCGGTGCACAAAACGAATTCAATCGTTATGAGGTGATTGGACAACCTGCAATTGTAACGTAAAACGGGGACAGTTTCGCTGCGCGGAAACGCTTTTTAAACTGGCAAGTAATGGATCTACGCTGGATCGTTTGGTTCAATCTAGCCTTTGTGGCTTCCTGCATTCCGGCTTTTGCAGACGCAGTGGTAGAGGGGCGGGTGGAATTACCGAAATCGCATTCCGCGTCTGTCGTGACTCAGCGGTACGAGATCGTTACGCACGGCGGCGTCCTCTCGACCCAACCACCGCTAGCGGTAGTTTACCTGGAGGGTTCTTTTCCTAAACGGGGGTCGCCGCCCACAAGACAGGTTGCGCAAAAAGATCTGGCCTTTGTGCCGTCGCTTCTGCCGGTGCAAGTCGGCACCAGGGTTGAATTCCCCAATCTCGACGACACTTATCACAGCATCTTTTCGTACTCGCCGGCGAAGCGATTTGATCTTGGTCGTTATCGTCCGGAAGAACGACCGATTCCATCGGAAGTCTTTGACGTTCCGGGGCTGGTGACCCTTCGTTGCGATATTCACGAGCACATGCGCGGCCTCATTCTGGTTCTTAACACGCCATATTTTGTGGTCACGAATCCCGATGGGCATTTCCGTTTAAGAGGACTTCCGGCAGGCCACTATGCGCTTAAAGCATGGATCGATAGTAAGACCACCCGCGTGCAGCCGGTAGAATTAAAGAACGGCGCGACGGCGCACATTGATTTCCCGTGATCTCGTTAAGCGACGTAAACCAGCGCAGTGTCACACGTTTCCGCAGGAAGCTATCGGCTGCGATGGTGCTGGTGGTTTCGGCAATCACAATCCTTGCGTTGTATCTCGCACAACGTAACGCGACAGCAACGGCCACACGCGATTTACAGCGAAATTTTCAAATCGAGCTCTCAGGGCTCCACAAAGTGCAAGAGCTACGCCGCGCTGCACTTGCTGAACGTTGTCGAGCACTTGCCGAAAAACCCCGAATCCACGCGGCTTTGGAAGACAACGCACTTGATCTGCTCTATCCAAGCGCGAAAGACGAATTGCGTGATTTAATGGAAGGCGAGGCGCCAGCGGCGCAACAAGAAGCTGTATCGCTTCACGCTCGATTCTATCGCTTTCTCGACAGCAACGGCGCGGTGCTTCCGCCACCAAACTCAAAAGATGTCGGGGAGCTAAATGCACAAACGGAAGCAGAACTCTGTCTCAAGCAGTTACCCGATACTCAACAGATCGGTTACATTCGAGAGAATACCGATTCCGCGGACGACACCGTCCATGAAATAGTGGCGGCGCCGATTTTTTCAACCGAGACCGGCAACGTGATTTCCGCGCTGGTCGTCGGATTCAAACCATTCGAGCTGAGCGGAAAGGGCGCGGGCGCCGGAATAACGAGTGGCATTTGGACTGACAACAGACTGTATTTGCCGTCGCTCTCGAAAGAAGCGCGAACCGCGCTGGAGATTGAAATGGCGAAAGCAGTCGCAAAGTCCAATTCTGCGGAAAGCAACTTTGTCGTCGCACTAAACGGCGTGCCGCAGCTTTTGTTTTACAGGCAACTGAACCCCGGTTCGCTTTTTCCCCCGGCTTACGAAGTTTCCATTTACTCCCTTGTCGATTCGATGACGCGATTGCATCGGCTTCGCTGGCAAATTGGCGGCGCGGGCATATTGCTTTTGCTCGGCGGGTTTGTGGCCAGTCACTTTGTTGCGCTCCGGTTCGCCATACCAGTTCAGAAGCTGGCGCTAGATTCGGAAAAGAATCGCGCGAAACGAAGACGCGCCGATATCGCGCTGGTTTCAACGCGGAAGAAACTGCAAAGATCAACAAGATACTCGGCCGATGCGTCGCATCAGTTGAAAAGCCCGGTCACGGTTCTGCGCGCAGGCCTGGAAGGATTGCTCGCCCGCGATGATTTCAAACCCGAAATTTACGAAGAACTGTCTGCCTTGCTGCATCAGACTCATCGGTTGACCGGCGTGATAGAAGATCTGCTCCTCTTGGCGCGGATGGATGCGGGCCATCTCCGGTTGGAGTCCCGGCCTGTGAATCTCAGCCAACTCATCGAGGAATGGCTCGATGATCTGGGCGCACTTCCCGATTCGCCTGAGGTAAAGATCGAAAAAAAATTCCCGCCCGACTTGTACATCGCCGGCGAAAGACAATACACATCTTTGATTGTGCAAAATCTTCTTGAGAATGCGCGCAAATACAATCGGCCGGATGGCCTGATCCGCGTGAACGCACACAAAAATGGAAATCAAATTGTGCTGACCATCGGTAACACTGGACCGCCGATTGCGCGGCATGCGCAGGCACGTCTCTTCGAGCGCTTTCATCGCGGCGGCACTGCCACAAACATTTCCGGGCATGGGCTTGGTTTGAATCTGGCGCGGGACCTCGCCCATTTGCACGGAGGTGATTTGCGCCTGATCTCCTCGGAAAACGATTGGACCGAGTTTGAATTGCGCTTTGTCAGTTCGCCACCGGGCGCGAATGATCTAGCTCAAGACGCATGAAGGTGCTGCGGGCGCTCGGCCTTTGTCTGCTGGCCTCTACGGTACACGCATTTGACGTTGATGATTTTCTCGAGCGGCTCGATTCCGCGCTTACTGTCTCTGGATTTAATGATGCGCTTCGCGCCCGGCTGAGTGGCACACTTGACCTTGAAGCGTATCATTTCCAACAGCCGGCGCCTGGGCTCATTGACAGCCAGATTGACAATCTCTTCAATCCGCGCCTGACGCTCTTCCTCGATGCCCAAGCAGGATCGCAGTTTTATTTCTTTGCCCAGTCCCGGCTCGATCGCGGGTTCGACCCGAGTAATCATGGCGCTCAGGTCCGTCTTGATGAATACGCGCTTCGTTTTACGCCATGGAACGACGGCCGTTTCAACTTGCAGTTGGGCAAGTTTGCCACCGTGGTGGGCAATTGGGTTAAGCGGCATTTGTCGTGGGAAAATCCGTTCGTCAACGCGCCGTTGGTTTACGAAAATATCACTCCGATAAGCGACAAACAGGCACCGGCTTCGCCGCTGGATTTCGTTCAAAGATTCGAGCCGGCAGGTAAGTACGAATTTAATCCGGTAATTTGGGGCCCGAGTTATGCCAGTGGTGTTTCTATCTCAGGGCGACTTGGTAAATTTGATTACGCGGCCGAGATGAAGAATAGCGCCCTCTCGTCGCGGCCGGAATCGTGGAGTGTCACCGAGGTTGGCCTTGGCGATCCGACGTTCAGTGGGCGTCTTGGTTTTCGTCCAAACGAGGCATGGAACTTTGGCGTCTCGGCAAGCGACGGCGCATATTTTCGGCCTGAGGCAGAGAGCACATTACCACGGGGACGCGACATTGGGGATTATCGTGAGCTTGTTTTCGGGCCGGACATCAGTTTCGCATGGCATCACCTGCAAATATGGGCGGAATTTTATGAAGCACGCTTTCAAGTTCCGCGCGTAGGCGGCGCGGATACATTTGCTTACTACCTTGAAGCGAAATACAAATTCACACCGCAACTCTTTGGCGCGCTCCGTTGGAATCAGCAACTCTTCGGCGATGTACCCGATGACGCTGACGGTCACATTCGCTGGAGCCAGAACCTGGGTAGGATCGATGCGGCCCTCGCCTATCGCTTCACGTCGCACACGCAGTTGAAAATTCAATATAGTTTTCAGCATCCAACCACGGGGCAAGAAGACGACAACCACTTGGTCGCTGCTCAATTCACCGTACGTTTTTAATGTCTGCTCACTTTTAAAACCTTATGCGCATCTTGGTGGTCGAGGACGACGTTCGATTAGCCCGGCAAATTGCGTCGGCGCTCACCGAGACCGGGCATGATCCGATCGTCGTCCATGATGGCGAACGAGCTTTGGATAAAATAATGGAGGCGCCGTTCGATTTGATCGTGCTGGATATTATTCTGCCAGGGATGGATGGGTTTGACGTCTTGAGACATTTGAAATCGCAACACATGGCTAGTCGTGTGCTGATGCTGACAGCTCGTGGCGAAGTAAAAGACCGCGTCACTGGATTGCAACTGGGCGCCGACGATTATTTGCCGAAGCCATTTGCCATGCGCGAACTCGTGGCTCGCGTGAATGCGCTGGGGCGACGTTATCCGGAAGAACCAGTGCTCAATCTTCGCGTCGGCGATCTCACAATGGACCTTGTCAACCACCAGGTTCATCGTGGCTCGCATCGAATTGAACTGTCCGCACGTGAGTTGATGCTCCTAAAGGTGCTCATGCGCGAGCCCCGCCGCGTGTTCACCCGTACTGAACTCTGCGAACGGGTCTGGGAACATGAACATGAGTATGACACTAAGCTCGTAGAAGTTTTCATCGGGCGCTTGCGAAAGAAGATCGGCGATCCACCCCTGATTCACACGGTGCGCTATGTTGGTTACACAATTCGTGAAGCCAGATGAACGCTGCCGCTGTGCCGAAACTCGCAGGCCAGCGTAAATGAAGCAGGAGTAGATTCGGCAACGTTCTTACACGTTGCAGCCGTCAGGGAAGTAACAACTGCGTTACTCTTCCGAAGTGGCGCGCGGTGTGAATCGTCTCGATTCTACGCGCATGAAAACAACCACCACTTCCACAGCAAACGATCTTGGCAACAGCCAAGACTATCCACAGACAGAAAAATTAGAAGAAGAAGTCAAACCATCCAAACGCTCCATCAGCCGCCGTTCCTTCTTAGGGAAATCTTTGGCCGTCGGAGCAGGAACCGTCGGCGCTGGATTTTTTGTCAATACTCGGACGGCAAGAGCGAGTGGCGGGCTGACTCCAAAAGACGCGGCCCTGCTCCGATTCCCAGCGGCGTTAGAAATTCTCGAGGCCGACTTTTGGATCCAGTACAACGAACTCGCTGGCATCCAGGACAGCGAAGTTCCAGGCGGTAGCGGGAACCCAGCCTACCATGATGCGCTGGCTATGCTGGATGAAGACATGGACCAATATATCCATGATAACACCGAGGACGAGATCACTCATCATCAGTTTCTCAACGCCTATCTCGCGTCGAAGGGAATGCCTACAGTGAATCTCGGGCCATTCCGTACCTTGCACGGCAGCACCGCGACTGGGTCCAGCGGGAAACTGCGGCTAACAAATCTTACAAAGCTTACTCTCGATACGAGTTGGTGGACTCGCTACCGCGATCCGAACCACAACCCCGATCTTGATCCAACCTTTGTCTTTCCGCAGGCGGTCCCAAGTTTGCATGTGGGGCGGCACACGGCCATTCCAAGAACCAACGCCGACACGACCAATGCTAACTTCCTTCAGGCAATCGCGAATACAGCAGGCTTCCACTTTGCTACTGTCGAACAAGGTGGCAATAGCCTCTATCCCTCGCTGGCGCAAAGGGCGACACATGAGGAAGTCATACGCATCCTGATCAGCATCGGGCCTACCGAGACAATGCATTTTCAGACTTGGCAGGACAAGGCGGGCAATGCGCCGCCATTAACTGCGACTGATCCGGTAACCGGTGTGTCGGTGACATTCCCGAATCTAGACGTGAGTAACCCGCTGCTGAAGAAAAACCTGATCATGCCAGAACCATGTCCATTCCTTAGCCGAAGCCTACCCCCTTGTTCGATCATTCGACCGACCAAGACCGAGGGCGCCGCCATGGGCGCGCTCAGGTTCCTGACGGCAATGGGGCTTTTCTTCGGCCAATCGCCGGCGTTCTTTGCGTTCATGACCCAATTGGCACAGGCAGCCGATGCGGCCTGACACCATAAGGGATAGTGTTCTAATTTGGAATTAGGACACTACCCCTTAACGCTACTGCCGCGATTCGACGAAGCTGAACGAAATGTATGTACACGGCTATCATCGTCGCGAGAACGAGCGACTTCAGGAGCAGGCCGGGACGTTGGTTGACCTACTCCATTCCGACACTGTCTATCCCGCTGGAAGCACGGTTCTCGAAATTGGGTGTGGTGTCGGTGCCCAAACAGTGTCCCTTGCTCAGCGAAGTCTGGCGGCTCGATTCACATCGATAGACCTCTCTGCGGACTCGATTGCAGAAGCCAAGCGAAAGGTAGTCCAGGCGGGACTCACCAATGTGGAGTTCCGGCAAGCAGACATCTTTGCCCTGCCTTTCAGCGCGGAATCCTTTGATCATCTTTTTGTCTGCTTTGTTCTGGAGCACCTTGCGCGCCCTGCCGAGGCATTAGTCATTCTTCGCCATCTGCTCAAACCCGGCGGAACCATCACTGTTATAGAGGGCGATCACGGATCAACCTACTTTTATCCGGACAGCTTTGCTGCTCGTGCGGCGATCCAATGCCTGGTCACACTACAGCGGAAAGCCGGCGGCAACGCGCTGATTGGCCGACAGCTTTATCCCTTGCTGGTCAAAGCAGGTTTCGGGGCGGTACGAGTCTCCCCCAGGACGGTGTACGTCGATTCAAGCCGACCCGACCTTGTCGATGGTTTCACGAGAAAGACCTTTACGGCGATGATCGAAGGAATCCGGCAGTCCGCGCTGGCGGCGGGTCTTATCGATCCCAAAGGTTTCGATGCCGGTGTTGGCGATCTTTACCGAACGACGGAGGCGGATGGCGTGTTTTGCTACTCGTTCTTCAAGGCCGTCGGTGAGAGGCGGTCCGACGCCTAGCCGGCGTTCTTTATGTTCATCACCCAGCTCGCACAGGAAGAAACCAGGATGAGATACGCATGCTCGCGCGCAATTATAACCTGCGTAACGCCCATGCTCGCGCTACCGTTGCTGCCATTGTACAAATGCACAAGCGCAATTCCATCGTCATGCGTGCTTCCAAGATGTCGATCTTCGAGGTCGCCGCGAACTTGGAGCTTTGGCCAGAAATCTTGCCTCACTATCGCTACATCCGTTTTCTCGAGCGCAGCCCCGATCGCAACATCGTGGTCATGGCGGCACGCCGCTCCGGTATTCCGATTTCTTGGACCTCGGAGCAAATTATCGATCGTAGCAGACTCGAAATTCATTTCCATCATCTAAAAAGCTGGACAAAAGGGATGCGGGTTATCTGGACATTTTCCGATACTCCGGATGGTGTGCTGGTCGAAATCTCTCACGATTTACGCTTTCGCATTCCTGCGCTCGTGCCGATTGTCGACCTGGTCATTGGCGATTTTTTCATTCATAACGTTGCCAATAAAACATTGCGCTGTATGAAGGCTTACGTGGAAGCAAGGGCAACCAGAATAACTGCATGAGCCGAAGACGCGCGGTCATCACTGGCATCGGTCCGATCACATGCGTCGGCAACGGGGTCGAGGGTTTTTGGAACGGCATCCTTGCGGAGAAAAGCGGGATCACTCGCATTTCCACTTTTGATCCAAAGCCGTTCCAGGTGCGTTGCGCCGGAGAAGTTTTGGACTGGAATGCGGAGCATTTTTTTTCGCCGCAACGTCTCAAGCGGCTCGATCGTTACGCACAATTCGCAGTAGCTTCAGCGCAACTCGCTCTCGATGACGCCGGAATCAAGTATTCGCGCGAACACCCACAGCATCGCGTCGGTGTCAGTTTCGGTACGGCCCTTGGCGGCGTCTGCAAAGCAGAAGATCAACATATTCGTTACCTGAAAAAAGGTGTGCGCGGCGTGAACCCAATGTTGGCCATCCAGGTTTTTGGGGGATCGGCGCATTCGAACATCGCAATCGAGTTCGGGTTCCGAGGTGTGGGCACGACAAACTCCAACAGTTGCGCCAGCGGCACGGTTGCGGTGGGCGAGGCGCTTCGCTACGTTCGCGATGGTTTTGCGGATGTAATTATTGCCGGAGGAGCGGAGGCGCCGTTGGCCACTTTGACCATCGGCGCGTTTGACATCATCAAAACGATGAGTCGATGGGATGGTGACGCCGCTTTTGCTTGCCGTCCATTCGATCGTTTGCGAGACGGATTTGTCATGGGCGAAGGCGCGACCTCACTCATCGTCGAAGAACTCGAACATGCGCGAGGACGCGGCGCAAAAATTTACGCCGAAGTGCTCGGCTACAGTTTAAACAACGACGCTTTTCATATGACAGCCCCTTTGCCTAGCGGCGAATCGTGTATTCGCGCGATGCGTGATGCGCTGGCTGATGCGCAACTTGCGCGCCAACAAATCGATTACATCAACGCACACGCGAGTTCGACGCAGTTGAACGACAGCACCGAGACCTCGGCGATCAAAGAAGTCTTCGGCGACCACGCGCGCCATATTCCGGTGAGCGGCACGAAAGGTTATCATGCGCATCCGCTTGGAGCGACCGGGGCGATCGAAGCGGCGATCTGCGCGCTGGCTTTAGATCGGCAGTGGGTGCCGCCGACAATCAATTATCAAAATCCAGATCCAGCATGCGATCTCGATGTTGTTCCAAATCATGGTCGCGTCGCCGAAATGAATTACGTCATGAGCAATTCGTTCGGCTTCGGTGGAATCAACGCCTGCGTGGTACTGGGGCGGTTCAGGTAGGGTAGCGCATGCGTCTCGCCCGCCGCGGCGGGCTGGAAGCTTGCCCTACCTCAGCAAATCCGGCCGATTTTGTTTCGTGCGCTTCAATGCTTGCTCTTTTCGCCATTTTGCGATTTCGGCGTGATTGCCCGACAGCAAGACCTGCGGAACTTTCCAGCGGCGAAAGTCTGCCGGGCGTGTGTAATGTGGCGCCTCAAGGAGCCCGCTGCTGAAGCTATCGTCGGCAGCAGATTCGTCATCACCCAGCACACCGGGCAGCAAACGCACGATCACGTCAACTAGAACAATTGCAGCGATCGCGCCGTTAGTCAGGACATAATCGCCGATTGAAATCTCGAGATCGACGAGACGTTCGATGACTCGATGGTCAACGCCCTCGTAATGGCCGCAGATGATTACTAGATGAGATTCCCCCGCTAGCTCCGAGGCCATTCTCTGATCGAACCGCCGCCCGGCAGGCGACATCAGAATTACTTTGGATGTTCGATGTCCGATAGTTGGCGTTCGATGTTCGAGATCTTCCACGGCAGCAAAAATCGGCTCCGGCTTCATCACCATCCCCTGCCCTCCGCCAAATGGTGCGTCATCGACAACGTGATGTTTGTCTCTGGTCCAATCGCGCAGGTTATGAATGTGAAGATCCACAAGTCCTTTCTCCTGGGCGCGTTTCATAATGCTTTCGCTCAACGGCGCATGGCAGATTTCAGGGAAGAGCGTGACGATGTCGATCTTCATTGGTAGCGGCGGTTCACCTGAACCGCCTGTTACGTGTAAAGAATAATCGGCGGTGCGCGATTAGGGTCAATCGCCCCCTACTTTATTCCACAATTTCAAGTGCGGCGCGCTGGCCGTGGCGCGCAGCCGAACTAGCCAGCAATGCGCGAATCGCGTGAATCGTCTGGCCACTGCGGCCAATGACGCGACCCACGTCGCCTCGACGAAGTTGCAGCTTAAATATCGTCGTTTTGCCGCTCGGAATTTCTGTGAGCACCATGTCGTCCGGAAACTCAATCAACTGTCGAATCACGAACTCGAGAAACTCCCTCACAAAGCAAAACTAACCACGAATCCGCCCCCGCACAATGCTACCACTGGACACGTGCACCGAACCGGCACGAATTTTTAGAGGATCCGCGAATCACGCCAATGGATCCGCATTGAAACTAAAAAACACCCATTTTTTCGCGTCTAATATCGTGATTTGCCGGGCCAGACTCCTC
Source organism: Verrucomicrobiota bacterium (assembly GCA_046734045.1). Taxonomy (GTDB): domain Bacteria; phylum Verrucomicrobiota; class Verrucomicrobiia; order Chthoniobacterales; family UBA10450; genus Udaeobacter. The sequence continues at coordinate 38,721 of JBKPQL010000014.1, read as the reverse complement.
GCTGTTCAGCTTTCAGTCGGCTCGGCAGATGCAGATGCTGGCGGTGGTGCCGCCGGTGCGGATGACACTTTTGCGGCTTGTTTCTTATTTTGCTTGATCAAGCTGCGGACCGTGTCAGATGGCTGAGCGCCTTTACTGAGCCAGTATTCAGCGCGATCGAGCTTGATGGTGCTGTTGCCACCGGGTTTCTTTGGATCGTACGTGCCGATAGTCTCGATAAATTTCCCGTCACGTGGGCTGCGACTATCAGCCACTACCACCTTATAGTAAGGGCGATTTTTGGCACCCTCTCGTCGTAACCTGATTGAAACTCCCATATTTAAGTTCTCATTCGCGCCATTTGCGCCATCATTTTTTTCATTTTGCCGGCGCTTTTCATCACCTTGCGCATCTGGTCGAAGCGCCGAAGCAAATCGTTCACTTCCGTGACGGTGCAGCCGCTGCCACGCGCGATGCGCTGCCGTCGCCGCGCGTTCAAAATGTCAGGGCGCGTCCGCTCCTCGCGCGTCATGGAAAGCACAATCGCTTCCGTGCGCTTAAGCTGCTTCTCGTCAATGGAGAGGCCTTGCACGTTACTCATGCCGGGCAGCATGCCAAGGATATTCTCCAGCGGTCCCATTTTTCGCATCATTTTGAATTGCGACAGAAAATCATTGAAATCGAATGACGCGGTTCGCAGCTTGCGCTCCATTCGGGCAGCTTCTTCTTGGTCAACGGCTTCGGCCGCCTTTTCGACAAGACTAACTACGTCGCCCATTCCGAGAATTCGGCCAGCGAGTCGCTCCGGAATGAAAAGCTCGAATTGGTCGAGCTTTTCGCCTGTTCCAGCAAATTTGATAGGCCGACGCGTCACCTCGCGCATCGACAACGCCGCACCGCCGCGCGCGTCGCCATCGAGCTTCGCCAAAATAACTCCCGTGATTTCCAAAGCCTCGTTGAAATGGGTCGCGATGCTGACTGCTTGCTGCCCAGTTGCCGCATCCACAACGAGCAACGTTTCCTGCGGTTGCAGGAATTCCTTCAGGTTCTTTAGCTCACGCATCAGCGTTTCATCGATTTCCTGGCGCCCTGCCGTGTCGAAGATGTGGATGGGGGGCGCGACCGAGGGTTCCTTCCCGGCAATTGCAGCTGCCGCGACGCGTTGCACATTCCTCTCGCCCGGCGCCGGCGTATAAACAGAAACGCCGAGTTGTTTTCCCAGCGCTGCGAGTTGTTCTATCGCCGCGGGCCGCTGCAAGTCACACGCGACCAGCTCTGGCGTGTGGCCTTGTTTCTTAAAAAAGAGTGCCAGCTTGGCTGCTGAAGTTGTTTTGCCTGAACCGTTGAGGCCGACGATCAGAATCCTCGTCCTGTCTCCCAGACGAAAGGGCTCCGCATCACCACCGAGCAGCGTCGTCAATTCATCATGGAAAATCTTTATGATTTGCTGCCCAGGCGTAATGCTGCGGAGCACAGCCTCACCCAGCGCTTTCTCCCTGACGCGGGCAATGAAATTTTTGGCGACGTGAAAATCGACATCCGCTTCAAGTAACGCCAGGCGAACCTGACGCAGTGCCGCGTCGATGTTTGATTCACTGATCGTGCCGTGCCCGCGGAGCTCCTTGAAGATTTCCTGAAGGTTATCGCTGAGTTGTGAGAACATTCTTATCGAGAGACGCGGGGTCGTCGCGTTCGAACTTTTGAAACACGACAGCGCGTGTCCCTCAGATCATCTCTTTGGCGTTGGTGTTGGCTTTGCCGGTGCGGATGCAGTGGCGGCGCCCTCCTCAACCCCAAAGGTCCAGTGCGCCTCGACTTTTTTGCCTTCCGCTTTCGCGCTAACAATCACCGTGCACGAGTTCCCGCGCAATTTCTGGGTCACTTGATAAGAAACGATGCCGGTTTTCGGATCGTAACTCACGGGAACCACACCGAGTCCGCTCACGCGCAGTTGCACGCTGCCGGGTTCGATTCCGGCGACGCGGCTGAGGTTCGCCTTGATGAGCGGAAGCGCGGTGCGGACGGTGCTGCCATCGGCCGGTTGAGTCGAAAGATCAGCCGCGCCGACTTCGGCCACCGCGCCTGCTCCGCCAGTGGACGTGCCGATCATCTTGACTGCATCAACGAATACCTTCGGCTTGTTCGCTTCAATCGCATAACGACCAAGCGAATCGAGCGGAGAGGTAAAGGTGATCGGCTGACCGTAAACGGTAAACATCGCTTCGTAACCGGCATTTCGCGCAAGGTCTTTGACGTGCTGGTTATAATTGCCATAGGGCACAGCGAAACAATTCACCTTGATGCCGAGGCGCTGCTCGAGCAGTTCCTTGGAGCCGACGACTTCGTTTCGAACCCATTTCTCATATTCGGGCCCGGTCAATTTTGTTCTGGTCCTCTTCCCGCCAAGGCTCGCCAGCATTATGTTATGGCCTTCGCGCAAGTCTTGATGCGTCGCAGAATGCGCCTGGATATCGACTCCGTTGTCACGCATGTCGGCGAGTTGCTCCCAAGTGATCGCTTCCCCGCCGCCTAACGAGCCACCGCGGACGCCTTCCGTGTAAATGAACATCGTGAATGGGTATCCAAATTTTTTCATGATTGGCCACGCGACCTCGTATTGCGATTTCCAACCATCGTCGAATGTAACAACCGCACATCGCGGCGGAATATTTTTCTCGCCGCGTTTCCACGCCAACAAATCTTGCATGCTGATCACGGTGATGCCGGCATCTTTAAGTTGTTTCATCTGCGCCTCGAAGTCGGCCGGTGTGATCTCGGTGCCTGGATAGCGAACTTTATCGACCAAGCGGTGATAACAAAGGATAATGGTCTGGGCCGTTTGATCTACTACAGGCTTGGCGATTTTTGCCTGCGACCCAGCCGCGCCGGGACTAGCACCAGGGCTGGCTACAGCGCTGGCCTGCGATGGCGTTGCGGACGCCGCGCCCTCTACGGCGCTTGGATTTTTCTTACACATCGAAAAATTCAGCACGAGGAACAGAGGGATAATTGCAAACCGAATGATCATAAAAGATGTACACGCTTTAATTGCGGACGCGCAAAAAACAAGTGCTTTTTCTGTTCTGGGGAGCGTTACCTGTGCCTCGGGTGCTGGCCGTCGGGTCTCGCGACGACAGACTTTTTGCGGAAAGAAATCCGGCAAGAGCGTTTCAGCGAGGAAGCCGAAACCAACACACGGGATGGTATGCTCCCCCCCAACTTAAATGTCTGCAAAATCTTTGCCACAGGCCTCACTTGCGTCTATCTGTTTCCCATGTTGCGTCTAATCGGCCTAGCCCTGGCTATTGGTTCGCTGATTCTACTAGGCGCATGCGCCACCACACACAATGCCGCGGTCAAAAACAGCGCCAAAACCTTTAGCACCGTTGTAGTGGACGCCGGCCATGGCGGAAAAGACAATGGTGCGTATCGCCGCTACGGTCCGCCGGAGAAGATCGTCACGCTGGACGTAGCCCAGCGTCTGGAGCGCAAGCTGCGCGAATCGCAGATAAACACCGTCATGACGCGATCCTCTGACGTCTTTATTCCATTGAACGATCGAGCCGCCATCGAGAATGCGCAAAAGAATGCCATCTTCGTTAGCATTCATTTTAATGACTCGCGCCGGCGCGGCATTCATGGATTCGAGACTTACTATCATTCGAGCGCTTCTTTCGATCTGGCGAATAGCATCCAAGCCAAACTAATGACCATTCCGCACTCGGCTAATCGCGGTATCCACACCGCGAATTTTCGTGTGCTGCGACTGGCAACGTGTCCCGCCGTCTTGGTGGAGTGCGGCTTCCTGAGCAACAGATCCGAAGGCAATCAAGCGGGCGACTGGGAGTATCGCGAGCTGCTCGCCGACCGAATTGCAGAGGCGATTGTCGAGCAGCGCTACGGGCCGGGAGTTTATCGCGGCTCCACACAAGTAGCGGCGCAATCACAGACGCAGCCTTCTGGAAGCAGCACCGACGCGGCACCACCCGCTGCGCGGCAGTAGAATACTTAACCGCGAATTAACGCGAATCATCAGGCAGGTGCGATTGACATCAATCGCCCTCAGCACCTTCGCGAACTTTTTCTCGAAAGAACGGATTCTGACAAGTTCGTCGTCGCGAGGACGCAACGACCCACACGTTCGCCACGGCGAATCCGTCCTGTGGCGGACGAGACGCATATGCTCCCCAGACAAAACGCGCACTCCTTCTTCGACGGCGCCCTCCAAAGATTTCAGTATTCTTCCAGAAATCTGTGTGAATCTGCGTGATCTGTGGATGCAACAGCCCCGCGCCTAAAATTCTTTTCCGCGCTCTTCGCGACCGATCGCGGTGATGATGATGAGCGCGATGAAAATCACCAGCGCAAATAACGCAAGACCCTTCGCATAATCCGGCCGGCCAGCAGCGTCACGAAAATGCTCCGCCAGGCGCGCCTCCACCACAGCTGTGTTAGCTGCAAAAAGATTCCCAAGCTGGTACGCAAATCCCGGGAACGTGCCGCGCACTTCACCCGGCGACAGCTCATTCAAATGCACGGGCACAATTCCCCACGCGCCTTGCACCATGAACTGCATCAAAAATCCGCCGGCGACGAGCATCGATAACGCGGGGGAGAAAACCCACGCGGGAATCAAGATGATGCCGCATATTGCGGTGATGATGATCAAGCGACGGCGACCAAATTTTTGGGACAGATGGCCGACCAGAATTCCGCCACAAATCGCGCCAACCGCGTAGATAATCCCGATGATCGACTTTGCCTTCACGCTGAGGCCGCGTTGTTCGCCCAGAAAAGTTTGATACATGTCCTGTGTGCCATGCGACATGGCGTTAAACGCTGTCATCAGCAAAATGACGTAGATGAACAGCAACCAGTGCCGCTTGAGAATGTCGTCCAGGCTCGCCCAAAAGTTGATTGTTCGCCCCGGCGAATCCGTCGTTTGGCGGAATGATCTTTGACGCAACCAGACCGGTGACTCGGGAACCTTGGCGCGAATGTATATCACCAACAGCGCCGGCAGCGCTCCGACCACAAACAATGCGCGCCAGCCAAAGAATGGAAAAACGATCCCATAAACGAGCGCGGCGAAGAGGTACCCAAACATGTATCCCTGCTGTAAAATTCCAGAAAACAATCCGCGCGTGTTTGCCGGGAGCGACTCCATCGCCAGCGATGCGCCCAGCCCCCATTCGCCGCCCATGCCAATCCCATAAAGCGCGCGAAACACAAGAAGCGCTGCGTAGTTTGGCGAAAACGCGGTGAGTAATTCCATGAGCGAATAAAAAATGATGTCGATCATGAGCGGCCACCGCCGGCCGAACCGGTCGCCGAGCAAACCAAAAATGAACGCGCCGACGGGACGCATCGCCAGTGTAATCGTGATCGCGTAGCCAAGATCGGCGACACTGGTGCCGAAATCGTGCGCCATCGGCACGATGACAAACGTCAGCAGAAAAAAATCGAAGGCATCTAGCGTCCATCCAAGGAAACAAGCTAGGAACGTATTGCGCTGCTCGCTGCTGAGCGATTTGAAATGACCGACCGTTTCCACAGCGTGATTCAACTAATTGGGGTAACCACGAATCAACACTAATCCCGCCGCAGCAGATGAATTTAATCAGATTCGATAAACCGCGGATTATCCGGTCACCACGGCGACACGGATTCGTCCGTTGGCGAACGCGGATAAGTAGGTAGGGGCGATTGACCTCAAGCGCCCCAGGCGGTTCCGGTGAACCGCCTCTACCTCTGTTATTCGTTTGATCCGCGGAATCCGCGGTTTATTAGATTCCATTCGTGTCTGGTCTGCATTCGCGGTTAGATTTGGAAAAAGTTCGTCGTCGCGAGACGGTTAAAGAGAAGAGTGTTTCGGCGAGGGCGCCGAAACCAGCACGCGGGGCGCGTGCGCTCCCCAAACAACATCCGTGTTGCCCGTGTGATCCGCGGTTAATCCCAAAAGGTTCGTCATTCGTCATTCGGATTTCGTCATTCCATTCATCCGTATCATCCGTGGAATCCGCGGTTAATCCGATTCCATTCGTGTAATTCGTATGCATTCGTGGTCGAAGAGTGTTTCGGCGAGGCGCCGAAACCAACACGCGAGGTCGCGTGCGCTCCCCAATCCAAAATCCGAGTCATCCGCGGTTTAAATCGTGACTTGTGTTCACTACTTTTATGGGTTGATACACAGTCGTGATAAGAAAATTCCCGCACCTATTTCTCGTACTTCTTATCGAAGGCGGGGCGCTGATGTCAGTGGAATTGATGGGAGCCAAGCTAGTGGCGCCTTTCTACGGTGGATCGCTGTACGTGTGGACCGCGGTGCTTGCCATTACCGTTCTGGGTCTGACGCTCGGCTACTATGCAGGAGGACGGCTCGCAAAAAAAAGACCTTCTGAAACCAAGCTCTTCGCCATTCTTGCCATCTCGGCACTGCTTGTTCTGACATTACCGCTGACTGCCTCACTTTCTATCGCTGTTACAAAAGGGATGGATCTCCTCGCTGGCATCTGCGTCACCTGTGTCCTGCTACTGCTTCCACCCATGCTCTGCTTTGGGATTGTCGGCCCGATGGTCGTAGCGTTGATGAGCTTAGAGCTGGAAAACGTGGGAAAGACTGCGGGAACCGTGTATTTCACGTCCACGCTGGGAGGAATCGCAGCCACATTTTTTCTCGGGCTCTATTTCATTCCCGTCGCCGGAGTTAGACTTTGCGCCACTGTCACAGGCTTGTTGCTGGCTGCATTGCCCGTCGTTTACATCATGAAGACGGTTTTTGGTGAGGGCAAACCGGGATCATCGATCCCGGCTACAACTAAACACCTGAAGGGTTCAAGTAAGAAATCAAAGAGCAGAAAACCTGTAAGGCGCTCTATTTACCTGTTTGCCGTGCTCGAAGGCGCAACGGTGATGGCCATGGAGCTACTCGCTGCGCGGATGATCGCGCCTTACTTTGGTTCTTCACTCTACGTGTGGGGAACGGTGATTGGCTTCACGTTGCTGGCGCTCGCGATAGGTTACTTTGCCGGCGGCGTTATCGGTGATAAATATGGCGGCCCTGACACGCTTCTGTGGGTGTTACTGATAGCGTCAATATTCCTAATGCTGATGCCTGTTTCCTCGCAGTGGCTAACAATCGCCTTTGTAAATATCACTCCGGGTGCCGCTGTTGTTCTCGTTAGCCTGATTTTGATCCTGCCTCCCCTGCTCTTCCTGGGCATGGTGCCGACATTCCTGATACACAAGCTATCGGCCAGAGCAGATAGTGCCGGAAGCAACACAGGCGTCGTGTACACCATCTCCTCCGCCAGCGGCATCGTGGCGCTGCCAGTCTTCGGGTTTCTCGTCATCCCGCGATACGGATTAACGATGCCATCCATCATCACTGGTCTTGCGGTTGGATTGATTCCGTTCGTAAAACTCATCGCCGGGCAAAGGTATATTTCGCTTGGGTTCATACCTGTTGCACTGTTTTCCTTTTGGGCGACGAAAACACACCAGCCAGGCAAAGCTGTCGATGTGCAATACTATTCTGAAGGATTACTGGGACAGCTCCTGGTAGCCGATGTGTCGAAGGACCGTTTTCTCTTTGTGAACCGGACCGGTCAGACGTGGCTTGATAAGGAAACTTTCAAGCCGAAATGGGATTATGCCTCTTACGTCAAATCGATCTGCAGCAAGTTTCCAGAGAAATCGAATGCGCTAATACTCGGGTTGGGCGGTGGCACCGTTGCTAACATTTTTCAAAATAGTTTAGGTTTTAACGTCGCTGCGGTCGAATTAGACCAACGCATCGCGGACGTCGCGAAGCAATATTTCGCATTAAACAGCAAAGTGAACGTGGTGATTGACGATGCGAGGCACTACCTAGAAGAAAGCCAAAAGAAATATGACGTGATACTATTCGATGTTTACCGCGGCGAGGCACCTCCGCCACATGTTTTTACTATTGAATCCCTAACGAAGACCAAGTCTCTCTTGAAGGAAGACGGACTCATCATCGTAAACTTCAACGGGTTTTGGAGCGGGAAAACGGGACAAGCAGCGAGGTCGATCTACAAAACCTTGCTGGCCGCCGGCCTGGAGACAAGGATCCTTCCAACACCTGGCGATGAAGCTGGTAGAAACATCCTGTTTGTGGCAAGCAGAAAAAAACAGGATTTCCACACGCTGCGATCACCGTTGCTGCAACATGGAAAAAAGATGGACATCGAGACGCTCTTCCAAGACCCGCAGAAAGTGGATGCTACCGATGCGGTCGTCTTAACCGATGACAAACCGATCCTGGAACTCTTGAATATCCGCGCCGGCAATACATGGCGTAAAGGGTATGTCGAGATGACAAAGAGATTCTACAAAGAAGGTATTCCGTTATTTAGGTAGAGTTGGGAAGCCACGGATTACCCGCCACGGCGGGCAGGCAACGGATGCCGCGGTACCAGCACTCGTTGGCGTAGCAAAACCAGCACTCACGGTTGTCGGCTGCGACTCTTGTTAAACCACACAGAACACAAAGAGCACGAACGTGGAAAAACGATCCACAGATTCGCGCAGATCAGTTTATAAAAGAGAATCTGTGTCCATCTGCGTAATCTTTGGAGACTCCATAAAAGTTTGTCGTCGCGAGACGTCATCAGGTAAGGGGCGATTGACTCAATCGCTCCCACTCACCAACCACGAATGAACACCAATAAACACGAATGAAAGGACGACAGTTGCAAATTCGTGTCCATTAGTCCCGATTCGTGGTCAAATAATGACCAGCACCAATGAAGATGAACGATCAAGCGCTGCTATTTAAAGAGGAAGTCTTTCAAATTGTTGGCTGCGCGATTGAGGTTCTAAACACCTGGGTCACGGGCTGATTGAGAAACCGTACGAAAATGCGTTGGTAGTCGAGTTTGCACTTCGCAAAATGCCTTTTCGGCAGCAGCCGTCGTTGAATGTCCTCTACAAGGGCCATACAGTCGGCTTATTCGTTCCCGACCTGATTGCGTTTGATTCCATCGTCGTGGACACAAAAGTGATCGACCGAATCACCGATCACGAGCGCGGCCTGATGTTGAATTATCTTCGGATTACGAATTTACGGATCGCAGTAATCCTTAAGTTCAAGCACGCCAAATTAGAGTGGGAGCGAATCGTCTTATGAATCCGCTAACTAACTAGTAATGAACATGAATAAAGCACAAATAAACGGAAGGACGTACAAAATTAGTGTTCATTTGTGTCCATTCGTGGTTAGATCCGTCAAGCGGCGGGGAAACGCACCACTTTCTTTCTGCCGACTGCCGACAGCGCATCTTTCTTCGGCGGTAGAAACGTTTCCTCCACATACTTCGTGGCGCGCTCAACCAGGTCACGGCCGGATTTCAAATCGAGCTTGTGTTTGATGTTTTCGCGATGGCTCTCGATCGTTTTCACGCTCAGATTCAGCGAGTGAGCGATTTGTCTCGTGCTAAGTCCCGAGCCAAGCAAGTGGAAGACGTGCATCTCGCGGTCGGATAAGTTTTCAATAGTACTCGTGGACACCGGCAGATGGTTTTCGGGCCGGGTCTCGAGCGATTTCTTGAACGCGCGCATGGCCACATCGCGGCTGACATAAATCTCGCCGCGCACAATATCGCGAATGGCGGTCACCAACTCTTCCTTAGGCGCTTTTTTCATCACATAGCCATGTGCGCCCGATCGCAGCGCGCGATCGGCGAAAATGCTTTCCTCGAATGCGGAGTAGACCAGGATCAGTAGATCGGGTTGTTCTGCCCTGAGCGCCTTAACGAATTCCAAACTATCGCCGGTACCCACCCGCAGCGCAGTCAAGAGCAACTGTGGTTTACATTCCGGAATTTTGCTACGCGCGCCCGGTATGCTGCCCACTTCGCCGCACACAATCATGTCCGGCTGGGAATTGAGATAAACGTTGAGCCCGTGACGAAACAACGGGTGCTCCTCGAGAACCAGGATTCGTGTTTTTGCGGGATGCTTATCTGACTCAGCCATGCGTGTGCGGTGCGCGCAGTGTGACTGTCTGATATCAGTATTCGTGCCAGTTTCGGCACGTCGCGGGATAAACCAAACACGGTCGCTGGGGTTATTCCAAAGACTAGGGGCACTTAGGCAGTGTTTTTATTGGCAAAAGATAATTAGTTTCCACTGCAGTCAGCGCCAACCTTTGGATTCGTTCTTATGCCGCCCTGGCTCACTTTTGATACTGCCCGTGCATCAATTTGGGGGGTGGCCGCGTAACCACGAATGAACACGAATAGACACGAATACAAGTTAGGTTTTCTTTTGTGGGCAGCCGTGGCGGCTGCGATTCTGCCGACGTTTGCAGGCGACATGCCGGCAGCTACAACTCTGCGGGAGCGCACTCGCCGAAACGTTCTCTTCTAATCCTTTCCGACAAAAGTTCGTCGTCGCGAGACGCAATGACCAACACGCGGGACGCGTATGCTCCCCAAACCAGTCCGTGTTTGTCCGTGGAATCCGCGGTTTAATCCATTCCATTCGTGTCCATTGGTGGTTAATGCTATTTTCTCGCTCATGCGTTACCTCGTTAAGGGCCAGGTGAAACAAGGAAAGGATTCCGCGCTTCTGCACGCGATCGAAAATGGAACGTTGGGGAAAGGTTCTATCGCGGGTGACGAATACTTGTACGACATGGAGCAGGCGCGGCTGAACGATCAGAGTGTCGCGACGTGGGTTGAGACTTGTTTTTGTGATCCGCCGCTTGCTGAGGAACGCCCGTATTGGGAGGAATATTTTGAACTGCTCAGTGTGAAAGATGCACATTCCCGGCGCACGTGCCGGCATGAGAACGCAACGGAACCATGGGCGTGTTGCGACTGCGATTGCACCAGGAAGCTCGAAGATCGGCTCGCCACGCAAGGCACTTCGTTTCTCGAAGAACTGCGCCAAACTAACCACTAATCCGGCAGCTGCCGGACGAATAGTCACTAATTAATCAGATTGGAGAGACTACGGATCTACCTTCGCCAAGTCGCCTTTGGCCTCCCGCCTTCGAAATCTTCCCGATCTCAAAGTTCGTGATCGCGAGGGCGCGATCACCCACGCTCGAGGCGAGTGTGCTCCCCCAATCGACGATCTGCGTGATCCGCTGCCTGCCCGCCGTGGCGGGTAATCCGCGGTTAAATCTGAAAAGCCGTCATTCGACATTCGGATTTCGTCATTGGCTGTCGCGCAACCTGAATAACACCGATGCTCCACTCGATTACGATTACGAGCAGGAGCAGCAGTCTGCAACACATCTACACATCATGATGCGTCAATTTGTTTCTTGATAAGCGAAGGAAACGCCCTTTAAGTTTCCGGACAATCATGGCAACAAACGGTCTTCATCCTTTGGAGGCGCTTCTGCGCGAGCGCATCGCCATGCTTGACGGGGCCATGGGCACCATGATCCAGCAGTACAAATTGTCTGAGCAGGATTATCGCGGAAAGCGATTCGCTGATTGGGAAGGCAAAGACCTAAAGGGGAGTCTCGAACTACTCAATTTAACACGTCCCCAAGTCGTCGAGGAAATTCACGTAGCTTATCTGGATGCGGGCGCTGACGTCATCGAGACGAACACCTTCAGCGGAACAACCATCGGGTTGCATGATTTCCTGTTTCAAGGCGAACCCAAACGTGGTCGCAAAGATCAGGAATTCTTTCAGCGTGTGGTGGACGATGTCGATCTTCGTGCGCTCGTTTATGAAATTAATTGTGAAGCGGCGAGGATCGCGCGCCGGGCTGTGGATCGTGTCGCGAATCAAACCGGCCAGCAGCGATATGTTGGCGGATCAATGGGACCTCTTCCTGTTGCTGGTTCCATTTCACCTGACGTAAACGATCCGGCGTTTCGCGCGGTCTCATTCGATCAACTTCGCCAAACTTATTTCGATGAAGCGAAAGCACTGCTCGAAGGCGGTGTCGATCTTCTCATTGTCGAAACCATTTTCGACACGCTCAACGGAAAGGCTGCGTTGTTCGCTATCAACGACGCATTGGAAGAAACCGGACGCAGCGTGCCATTAATGATCTCGGGCACCGTGATCGACAAGTCCGGGCGGAACTTGAGCGGGCAAACGGTTGAAGCGTTGCTCATATCGATGGCGCACGCGCAGCCGCTTATCCTCGGTTTGAATTGCTCGCTGGGTCCGGACGAGATGGAGGCGTTTATCGAAGAACTGGCGCGCATTTCTCCCTACTACATGAGTGCGTATCCGAACGCCGGTCTTCCTGATCCGCTCTCGCCCACGGGCTTTCCAGAAACTCCGGAGACATTTGCGCCGAAGGTTGCCAAGTGGGCAGAGAACGGCTGGCTGAATCTGGTTGGCGGTTGTTGCGGCACAACTCCGGAACACATTCGCACGCTAGCACACGCGGTGCGTGGTCTTGCACCACGGCGCGTGAACTCGCGCAATCCGGGGAGCGCACGTGCGATTCTGGGGAGCACGCCCGTCCCGGATATTAATGCCAGTTCGGCTCGGACCGAAGGTGTCTCGCCTTCGCAAGCTTCCAAATCTGAAAGTCCGTCGTCGCGAGACGCAACGACCGACACGCGAGACGCGTATGCTCCCCAATCCGCAATCGGCTATCCGCAATCCGCTATCCTGCAGCTATCCGGACTTGAGCCGCTGAAGATCACACCAGAGTTCGGGTTCGCTGTAATTGGCGAGCGAACGAACATCACCGGTTCGCCGAAGTTTTCGAAGCTGATTCTCGGCGAAAATTTTGAGGGCGGGATCGCGATTGCGCGTCAACAGGTGCAGGGCGGCGCGAACCTGCTCGATGTGAACATGGACGAGGCCATGATCGATTCGGAAGCAGCCATGATGCGATTTCTCAATTTGCTGGGCAGCGAGCCGGACATCGCCCGGATTCCTATCGTAATCGACAGCTCGAAGTGGAGCGTGATTGAAGCCGGGCTCAAATGCGTCCAAGGCAAACCGGTTGTCAATTCCATCAGCTTGAAAAATGGCGAAGAGGAATTTCTGCGACAAGCACGATCGATTCGGCGTTATGGCGCAGCCGTGATTGTGATGGCATTCGACGAGCAAGGCCAAGCAGATAATTCCAAACGCAAGATCGACATCTGCTCGCGCGTTTACAAATTGCTGACCGAACAGGCCGATTTCCCCGCGAGCGACATCATCTTCGACCCAAACATTCTCACTGTCGCAACCGGCCTCGAGGAACATCGCAATTATGCAGTCGATTTCATCGAAGCTACCCGTTGGATCAAAGCAAACCTTCCCGGTGCGCGCGTTAGCGGCGGAGTGAGCAACATTTCATTTTCATTCCGCGGGAACAATACCGTGCGCGAAGCGATGCACGCCGCGTTTCTCTATCACGCGATTCGGGCCGGACTCGACATGGGAATCGTCAACGCCGGACAACTGGCGGTTTACGAAGAGATCGAACCGGAGCTGCGGGAGCGCGTCGAAGACGTGCTTTTGAATCGCCGCGATGACGCGACCGAACGGCTAATCGATTTCGCAGAAAGGGTAAAGGCGAAAGACAAAGCGCCAATCAAAGATGAAGTGTGGCGCGCTGAGCCTGTGGAGGAGCGTCTGAAACACGCACTCGTGAAAGGCATTGTCGACTACATCGACACCGACACCGAGGAGGCGCGGCAAAAATGCAAGCGCCCTCTCGACGTGATCGAAGGTCCGCTCATGGCTGGGATGAGCGTGGTCGGCGATCTTTTTGGTTCCGGCAAAATGTTTCTGCCGCAAGTGGTCAAGAGCGCGCGTGTCATGAAGAAAGCCGTGGCGTATCTCATGCCGTTCATGGAAGCAGAGAAAACAGCCAGCACCAAGCCGCAGGGTCGCATCGTCATGGCTACCGTCAAAGGCGATGTACACGACATCGGCAAGAACATCGTGGGCGTCGTGTTGCAGTGTAACAACTATGACGTTGTCGATCTGGGCGTGATGGTGCCGGCAGCAAAAATTTTGGAAACAGCGCGGGATAAGAACGCGAACGCGATCGGGCTAAGCGGGTTGATCACTCCATCCCTCGACGAAATGGTGCACATCGCGCAGGAGATGGAGCGCGAGGGATTCGATCTGCCGCTCTTGATTGGCGGGGCGACGACAAGCCGTGCGCACACCGCAGTAAAAATCGCACCGCATTACCACGGCAGCACTGTGCACGTTCTCGACGCGTCGCGCGCCGTTGGCGTGGTAAGTTCATTGTTGAATACGGAATTGAAATTTGAGTTTGATGCAAAAATGCGCGCGGATTACGCGCGATTGCGCGAAGAACATTCCACCAAGGCGCGAGCCAGAAAATTGTTTACGTTGAACGAAGCGCGGGCAAATCGCACGCCAATCGACTGGAGCAGCTACCAACCACCAGGGCCTGAATTCACCGGTCCACGGGCGACTTGCCCTTCGATTGCGGATCTTACCGATTACATCGATTGGTCGCCGTTCTTTCATGCGTGGGAGCTGCGTGGACGCTATCCGGCGATTTTCGATGATCCGAAAATCGGTAAGGAAGCACGCGACCTTTTCGACGATGCGCAGAAATTACTCGAGCAAATCATCGCGAAGAAACTGCTCGAGGCGCGCGGCGTTTATAGCTTTTGGTCAGCGAACTCGACGGGCGATGATGTCGATCTTTACATTGACGACACGCGGTCAAAAAAGCTTGCGACCTTTTATTTTTTGCGGCAGCAAATGCAAAAACCTGCGGGACAAGCGAACCATTGCCTCGCGGATTACATTGCGCCGGAAAACTCTCAACCTTCAACTCTCAACTCTCAACTTGCCGACTATCTCGGTGGATTTGCAGTTTCCATTCATGGCGCGGACGAGCTTGCAGAGCGATTCAAGAAAGAGCACGACGATTACAGCGGGATTCTAACCAAAGCGTTGGCCGACCGATTGGCGGAAGCGTTTGCCGAATACTTGCATAAGCAAGCGCGAATTGCCTGGGGCTTTGGTCGCGACGAGAAATTGTCGAATGTCGATCTTATCCGCGAAAAATATCGCGGCATCCGGCCGGCGGCGGGTTATCCCGCCTGCCCCGATCATGTGGAAAAGCAGACGTTATTTGATCTTTTGGGCGCCGAGAAGAGCGCAGGCATCAGACTCACAGAATCCTTTGCCATGCACCCCGGCGCGAGCGTGAGCGGACTTTACTTCTCCCATCCAGAATCGAAATATTTCGCTGTCGGTCAGATCGGGCGAGACCAGGTTATCGATTACTCCACGCGACGAGGTGAAACGGTTGCTGAGGTAGAAAAAAGACTGGCCCAAAATCTAGCTTACGACAGTTGACCGACATTATCGTGCCTGTAATCGCAATCGGGCCCTGCTGGGAATTTCGATTACGATGGCGAACAGGAGTACAATGCTTGCGCGCTCCCCAGATGCGCGAGGACAGAAATTGTGGTAACAATCAGGCTGCATTTGCGGGGCGTAGCTTAGCTTGGTAGAGCGCGTGGTTTGGGACCACGAGGTCGGAGGTTCAAATCCTCTCGCCCCGATTGATTTCAGACATTGGATCGTTCGCTAGGTCGGCTGAAACCGATTATATTGGGCCAGAATTGGGAATGAGAATAAATGGGGTAATTATTTTAGCGATGCTCGGGAGTATGGTGGTGACATTGCGGGCGCAAGACGCGGCGCCGCCGTCTGTCGACCTTTATTTTGGAGAAACACAGCCGAAAGCCACAGTCGCGTCGCCGCCCCCGGAGCCGCCTGCGCCCGACGTGCCGGAGTTATCGCAACTGGACGCAGCTTTTAAACAAAGCTCCCTTGGCAAAGCAGGGGACGAGCGTCGGGTACACATCGAATGGAGACGGTTGAAAAACCAGGTGGAGAACGATCCTTCAGTTCGCGCGGCGGAGGCAGTGACTCACACTGCACACACCGATTTGGAGAAACGGCAACGTCTTCGTGCGTATTACGATCTATACTACGGACGAATGGCGGCATTGGCGTCAACGCCGGAAATGAAGTTGGCGTTACAGACGCTCAAGAACCAGCACCTTAATCAGACCTTACAGCCAAAGGTACGGCCTACACCGAGTGCTTCGCCAACTCCGGGGACATCAAAGGTCGTACCATTCAAATCCGGTAAACGAGGCTGATCAGACGCTCATGATGGCTTCGCCAAGCTGCACTCGACCTCCCATTTCCAAGGAACAACCCAGTGCACGCCGTTTGATCAACCGAATCGCATCGCTAAAATCAGAAAGTCAAATGGCGCGTTCGTCTAGTGGTTAGGACACAGCCCTCTCAAGGCTGGTGCACGGGTTCGACTCCCGTACGCGCTGCGTCTCTGTGGGCAGGTATGCCGTCTGCCACTTTAACTAGTCCTCTTTGCCATGCGCACGTTTGCTCAGGCGCCCGGCACGCGACCATGAACTGCGGCGAAGGCGATAGTCTGCGTCCACCAATTGGAATCGGCGCAATAGCCGAGAAATGTGTCCACCAGCGTATCGTTGAGTTTCCCGAAACCTATGAGATCATCGCGAAGCTCGGTGATCGTTTGCGTCCAGTAATCGGCCCATGGCGAACCGCCGTTGTAAATCGCCGTTTCAGCAGTTCCATTTATTTGCGTCAAACCGAGTGCGGCGAGTCGTGGCGCGAGGGTTCGCCCGATTTGATAATCGATGCCGCGTTCGCGCGACCAAGCAAGCCATCCATCCCAGAACGTTCGCACCTCCGGCGGTTCAGCGATGCTGACCGGAAGGAAATCAGGCTCAATAACTAGAAGCGCGCCGCCCGGTCGCAGGCTGGCAATGAGATTCGTGATTGCCGCTTCGGCATCCGCAACGTGATGGAGCACAGCACGCGCAGTTACGAGATCGAAACTGCCACGCTCCACCGGACCGGCAACGATGTCGCCCTGGCACAACTCAAGATTAGGGGCGCGCACGATGATTAACGACAGATCGAGATCGAAAGCGACTGCCTTTCCACCAGGGGTGACGCGTTCCGCGAGCCATGCGGAAATCGATCCGTTGCCACATCCAACTTCGAGCGTCCGCGCGCCTGGCCTAACGACATCGAGCGCTTCGATGTGCCGCCGATGCATCGGATCGAGCAATTCCGACATTAACGCCAGCCTCTTCCCCTCGCCTTTCAAATGATGACCTAGAACGTATTTGCCCATACAGGCGCGAGCCTATTCGGTCGGGAAAGCGGCGGCAATCTTCGTGTCTATTCCTTGCTTTGGCCGGCGCGCTTCAGCCGTATTGGCACCTTTCTACGGGCAAGCAGCCGCTAAAAAAACGCAACTGATCGGCAGCAACCACGTTGCCCCTGTGATAAGTTCTGAGCCGAAATGAAACTTGCCCTGCGCATCGGCATTGTCGCAGCCGCGCTTTTCGTGGTCGCGATGCTGGTCTGGCAGGGAGTCACTGCACAAGGCGCACCCGATCCAATGCGCCCTAACACGAGCCCGACCGTGGCGTTTCTCGACATCGGCATTCTCGTTTTTCGAGAAGGATTGGAATGCATTCTCGTGTTGGCCGCTATCACCGCAAGTATGACCGGCACCAAGCGCGCGCATCGGCGGCCGGTCGCTCTCGGTGCAGGCTTTGCGTTTGTTGCGAGCTTGATCACATGGTGCGTCGCGGTGCGAATTGTCGGCTCGCTCAGCGACAATATGTCGGCGTTAGATCTCCAGGCTGCAACCGGATTGCTCGCAGTGATCGTTCTGCTCGTAATCATGAACTGGTTTTTCCACAAGATTTACTGGGGCGGCTGGATTCGTGCTCACAATCGCCGGCGCAAAGCGCTGCTGGAAAATGCGCGCGCGGTCGAGATTTCGCAGCGGCATCTTTGGTGGGGATTAATCCTGCTCGGGTTTACTTCGCTTTATCGCGAAGGATTCGAGGTGGTCCTATTTCTGCAAAGCTATTACCTGCGACTGGGCGGTGGCGTGGTGCTGAAGGGCGCACTGCTTGGCATCGTGCTGACAGGATTGGTAGCCATCCTGACATTCGTTCTTCAACAGCGGCTTCCCTATCGAAAAATGCTGATCACGACCGGGATTCTTCTCGGCATGGTGTTGCTGGTGATGGTGGGCGAACAAGCGCAGGAGATGCAATTGGCGCACTGGATACCAACGACGCAAATCGCTCAATTGGCCAACGTGATCCCACCATGGATGGGAATGTGGTTTGCCGTGTTTCCGACTGTTGAAACGCTCGTGGCGCAATTGGTCGCAGCGGTTTTGGTGATTGGCTCCTACTACGCAGCGCGACATTTCGGCGGCGCGCCGCCTCAAAACGCCGAGCCAGTCGCGGAAGCACAGGCGGAAGCCAAGGCGGCAATCGTGGAAAGTTTAGGTAGCTCTGCACGAGCAAGCTCACCGGCTGCGCTTCAGAACAGAGCAGCCGATCCGCCTTCGCCAAGCTTGGGTGTGACAGGCACGGCGGCTAGTAGCACCAAGAGCGGCCCGCGCGCAACCGTAGCATCTGCGGGACGCGCCTGAGCATCGCGCCGCCATCGTACAAACTTGTGAGACACACGCTGCCGCTTTGTATCGTGATTCTGCTGAGCGGCGCATCAGTCGCAGTCGGCGGTGTGCGCCATTTCACTTTTCTCTACGAAGCGAATACATCAGCAGCCGGTAGCTTGGAATTAGAGAACTGGATCACATGGCAGCGCGCCACCGGACCCGGACGATTCGATCAAGTCGATTTCCGTCATGAACTCGAATATGGCGTAACGGACACCTTTCAGGTGAGCGTATATCTGGCAGACTGGTTTTACGAAAACGGTCGGGAACACTCTGGGTTCACTTATTCGGATACAGCGCTCGAGTTGATTTACAATCTGACGAATCCCGTTGTCGATCCCGTGGGGTTGTCGGTCTACAGCGAACTAAAAGGTGGCGATCGACTAATCGAGCTGGAATCGAAGTTAATCGCGCAGAAAAATCTCGGACCATTTATTTTCGCTTATAACGCGACATTCGAATCGGTGTGGGAAGGAAGCGACTTAGGCGAGCGCGAAGGTGAATTCAGTCAGGCGCTCGGAGCAAGTTATGAAATTTCGCCGCGTGTCTCGGTTGGTGTGGAGTTGCTCCACGAGTTTGTTTTCCCGGAATGGCATGATGAGGAAAAGATAAGAAATTTTTTCGTCGGACCGAATGTCTCATACCGTCGCCAAAACTGGTTCGTAACGGTAACCGCTCTTGCGCAGGCGACCGACACCGAGAACGAGCCGGATTTCCAACTGCGAACAATCTTTGGAATTGCTTTGTAAGATGAGAAGGCTCGCGATCCGGATCGTGGCGATCGTTTGCGCTTTCAACCTTAGCAGTTGTGCAATGAAAAGTTTCGCGCCGCCAGTCACCGCCGACCTGGCGCCCGCTAGCTCTGGCCAGTATTCTAATATCGCAATGCTACGCGAGGGACGCGCTCTGTTTGTTCATCGCTGCATCGAATGTCACACGCTGCCGCCGTTCTGGCTTTACCGGGCTGAGGATTGGCCAAAGATTGTGGACAGCATGTCGCGTCGCGCCAACTTGAAACCTTCAGAGCGTGACGCCGTCATCGCCTACATTCTAGCAGTGCGCGCGCAGTAGAAGCTCTGCCAACGCAGGCAGCTACTGATATTCCAGTTGAACAGCGCTGGAAGCTTTTCACTTTACGCGGATGATTAAGTCCATTTTCCGCTTCTCGCTTGCGGGCCGATCGATTTTGGCCGCTTTTATTTTTATTTGTTCACATGCGATTGCCGTCAATCCAACGCCGCGCGGTGGTGGACCCGGCGTCGCTTCACCCAGTTCAACACAGGCGAGTCCGTCCCCGACGGCGGTACCGCCAGGAGCCATCGACGAAAAATTATTTAACGGAATGCAATGGCGACAAATCGGCCCCTTCCGCGGTGGCCGTGCGCTCACGATCGAAGGTGTCGTCGGCGAGCCGAACACATATTATTTCGGCGCGGTCGCGGGCGGCGTGTGGAAGACAGTTGATGGCGGCGAAAACTGGATTCCACTTTTTGATAAACAACCGATTTCTTCGATTGGCGCGATTGCGGTTGCGCCATCGGATCACAATGTAATTTACGCCGGCACAGGAGAAGGGGCGATTCGCGGCAATACCACCTATGGCACAGGAGTCTTCAAGTCCATTGACGGGGGCAAGACGTGGGAAAACGTCGGCCTGAAGGATACGCAGCAAATCGGCGCACTGATTGTCGATCCAAGAAATGAGAACGTGGTTCTCGTGGCAGCGCTGGGTCACGCGTTCGGTCCGAATCAGGAGCGCGGAATTTTTCGCACGACCGACGGCGGCAAAACATGGACGAAAGTTTTGTCGAAAGATGAAAACACCGGCGGAATCGACATTGTTTTTGATCCGCATAACGCGAACATCGTCTTCGCATCGCTTTGGCAGGCGCGACGGCAGCCGTGGTTTTTCTCAAGTGGCGGCCCGGGCAGTGGCCTTTATCGTTCGGAAGATAACGGCGTCACATGGAAACATCTCGAGGGAAACGGCCTTCCCCAAGGCATTCTTGGCAAGATCGGGATCGCAGTTTCCGGGGGCGATTCGAACCGCGTCTATGCAATCATCGAGGCGAAGGAAGGCGGTCTCTACCGCTCCGATGACGCCGGGCAGCATTGGACGAAGGTGAACGACGATGGGCGATTTCGTCAGCGTGCCTGGTATTTTAGCAAGGTTTACGCCGACCCGAAATCACCAGATACCGTTTACCTTGTAAACACAGGATTGTTCCGTTCGGTCGATGGTGGAAAAACTTTCACTCTGTTGCCCGCGCGTCACGGCGATCATCACGGACTGTGGATTGATCCGACGAACCCAAATCGCATCGCAAATGTAAGCGACGGCGGCGCGAGCGTCTCCACCGACGGCGGCAAAACATGGACAACTCAAAACAACCAGCCCACGGCACAGTTTTACCACGTCGCAGTGGATAATGCGTTCCCGTACCACATTTATGGCGCGCAACAGGACAACTCGAACGTCGGCATCGCCAGTCGCAGCGATTCAGGAGTGATCGGGCGGCAGAATTGGTTCGAAGCAGGCGGTGGCGAGTGCGGCTTTGTCGTACCGGATCCGCGCGATTGGCACATCATCTATTCAAACAACGAAGGCTACATCAATCGTTACGACAAAAGTAAGGAGGAAGTGCAAGACGTTAGTCCAGTTCCAATCGATAATTCGGGGCACGGCGCTGTCGATGTTGCCCATCGTTTTCAATGGGTCACGCCGCTGATGCTTTCGCCGCACAACCCGGACGTGCTTTACACTGCCGCGGAATGCGTCTTCAAATCGAGCGATCACGGACAGAGCTGGAACCAAATCAGCGGTGATCTCACGCGCAACGACAAGTCGAAACAGCAGCCCAGCGGCGGCCCACTGACGAACGACATCACTTCGGTCGAATACTACGACACCGTATTTGCTCTGGCCGAATCACCGGTGAAAAAAGGAACGCTCTGGGCAGGAACCGACGATGGGCTCGTGCACGTCACCACTGACGACGGCCAGCATTGGTCGAACGTCACACCGAAAATGCCGGAGTGGAGCACCGTCGATCTTATCGATCCCTCTCCGCATGATGGCAACACCGCTTACGTGGCGGTGGATCGGCATAAACTCGACGACTTTAAGCCGTACATTTTCAAAACGACCGATCTAGGGAAAACTTGGACCCCGATCGTGCGCGGAATTCCAGACGGCGCGTATGTGCACGCAGTGCGCGAAGATCCCAAGCGTAAAGGTTTGCTCTACGCAGGAACAGAGCTCGGTGTCTTTGTTTCGTTGGACGATGGTGCGCATTGGCAGCCATTACAATTAAACCTGCCGGCAACGCCGATTCACGATCTCGTGGTCAAAGATGACGATCTTGTGGTAGCGACGCACGGGCGCTCCTTCTGGATTCTGGATGACTTAACGCCGCTTCGGCAGGTCAACGCTGACTCGGCCAAAGCGGACGTCATTCTCTATCAACCGCAAACCGCGTTGCGTTTGCATTACCCGGAGGAATTCGACAAACGCCAGCCAGTTGGTGATAACCCGCCGCCTGGCGCCATCATCGATTATTACTTCAAGACTGCGCCGAAGGAGGAGGTCTCGCTCGAGATTCTCGATGCTTCAGGCAAAGTGATCCGGCATCTTTCCAGCAAGGAAAAAAAAGAAGGCGAGCAACCGCCTGAGTGGCCGGATCGCGTGGAGCGTGTGAAAACTATTCCAGCTAACGAAGGCATGAACCGGTTCGCATGGGATCTGCGTTACGATGATCCGATACAAATCCCTGGCGCGTTTTATTCTTCGACAGGGCCGAAAGGGCCGCTGGCGCTGTCGGGCGATTATCAGGTGAAGCTGACTGTCGGCGGCAAATCGCAGACTGCGCCTCTGCATTTGGTGATCGATCCGCGAACGAAAGGACAGGAAGCTGCGGTGCAAAAACAATTCACGTTAGCGATGCAGGTGAACGATCGGATTTCGCAGCTACATCAGGCGGTCAATGAAATTCGCGATCTCAAATCGCAAATTCAAACTCTGCACAAACGTTTCGGTGACGATCAACGGTTAAAGGGGGCACTTGCGGCGGCGGACGATCTCGATCACAAAATGTCCGAAGTCGAGCAGAAACTCATTCAGGTTAACATGAAAGGTTCGGAAGCGAACCTCGCTTTTCCAAACATGTTAAATGAGCGATTTGACACATTCAGCCACGTGATCGAGTCCGGCGATGCTGAGCCGACCAAACCACAACTCGACGTGTTTCAAACATTGAGCAGCCAGCTCGACGACCAGTTAAAGAAATGGGCGCAGCTCAAGAACGAAGATTTGCCGAAAGTAAGCGAAATGATCAAGCAAGCGAATTTGCCGGCGCTAATCATCACCGCGCCGAAGAAAACTTAATCGTGACCAGTGATTCTGGGGAGGACGGGCTGCCAGCCCACGGTTCGCGGCAGCTTGCCGCGAACAATTTCTGTCATTCCGACGGATTGGAAGAATCTCTTAGTGTTTCTGCTTCCCGGCGCTAACGATGCTCAGAAATTTCTAGAGATGTCTCGGCTTCGCTCGACATGACAACAAAGATCAACAAGGCTGTCGTGCTCGCGGCAGGACGCGGCACACGCATGCGGGAACTGACAGCCGGTCTTCCCAAACCGATGATCGAGGTGCGCGGCAAACCAGTTTTGCAGCACATTATCGAAGGACTGCGCAACGCAGGAATCCGCGAGCTTCTTGTCGTCGTCGGCTATCACGCCGATGCGGTGCAGAACTTGTTCGGCAACGGTTCGCGCTACAATATCGCCATTCAATACGCAACGCAGGCAGTGCAGGATGGGACAGGTCGCGTTGTAAATCTCGCTGGGGGTTTTGTCGAGAACTCTCCGCTCATTTTGAGTTACGGTGACATTTTGGTGGATCCGGCGAACTACAAACGTGTTGTCGATCTTCCGGACGAGGTTGAAGCAATTGTCACGGTCACGCGTGGCGAAGACGTGAGCAAAGGCGGTGCGGTTTTTCTGAATGAACAAATGGAGCTCATTGACATTCACGAAAAATCGCAGCCCGGAAAGACGACGAGTCCGTGGTACAATGCCGGTCTCTACGCGTTTCGACCCAGCATTTTTGAATTCACGGCGAAATTGAAACCGTCTCCACGTGGCGAATACGAGCTGACGGATGCGATTCGCGATCTTGCGCGGTCCGGCAAAAAGGTGAAAGCGCTCGAGCTAACCGGCGAGTGGGCAGACGTGCGCGACCCCGAAATTCTGGCGCGGCTAAACAATCTGTAGCGGCGACTTCCGACTGCCGAATCAATGCGACGATCGTCCGCCTTCGTCGGACTACGGCGAGACTGGGAGATCGCCGCTACAGATTGTCGACCTTAGCGTGTTTGTTCAGCCGCCTCCGCGGGCGGTTCTTCGCCGATTTCTTCTTCGATTTCGCGTTGCCATTCGCGGGAGAGCCAAGGCCGCACCACCCCATAAAGCAAATACGCCAAGAACAGAACCGCCGGCATCCATTCGTAGTTGAGCACAGTCAAGATGAGAACAAGGATGATGATCAGAAAACGCGGAATCGATTTCTTCGTTTTCCAGTTGATTGCCTTGAAGCTCGGATACTGGAACTTGCTGAACATCATGAATGAAAGAAAGAGCAACAGCGGCGGCAGAACGAAGCGCCAGTTGCCGAGGCGATGTTCACCTTCAGCGAGCCAAAGAAGAAACAACGTGATCGATGCGATCAAACCAGCTGCTGCCGGAATTGGGAACCCTGTGAAGGTGTTTTGATGATTGACTCCATCGTGCTTCGCGGTTGCGGAATTGAAACGGGCCAATCGCAGCGCGCCGCATGCCAGGTAAATGAACGCGATGATCCAGCACGCGCGCGGAAATTCCTGCAACACGACCCGATAAACCATCAGCGCCGGAGCAAGGCCGAATGAAACAATATCGGCGAGCGAGTCGAATTCGCGGCCGAATGGACTCTCGTGCCCGCCCAAACGTGCAATGCGTCCGTCCAGAAAATCAAAAACGAATGCGCCGAGAACAAACCAGATGGATTCGTGAAAGCGATCAGAGGCGAGATCGGCATTAGTGCTTTGCAAAAGAGCGCCTTCCAAGATTTTGAGCGTGGCGGTAAATCCGCAAAACAGATTGCCCGCCGTCATTAAGTTCGGCAGGAGATAGATTTTAGAAGGCTGTTCGTTCATGAATAATCGAACTACTATAAGCTTCGTATTCCCATGGCCTAGTCTGTCGCCTCTCCCTTCTCAAGGGAGGGGTCGGGCGAGGGTTCTGTTGCTGCGAGCGCGTTGCAAATCCCGTCACCTCAGTCCTCTCCCCTTCACGGAGGGGAGAGGCGGATTTCGCGCTGGCCGAACGCTCAGTCTCCTCGGTTGGTGTAAGGCGCGCGACTATTGTCGAACCGCCGAGAACGTGATCGCCTACTTTCACAAGAACTTCAGCGTTGAGCGGCAAATATAATTCCGTTCGCGAACCGAAGCGAATCATTCCGAAACGCTCGCCTTTCTTCAGTTCATCGCCGACTTTCGCCCAGGCCACGATGCGTCTGGCAATTGCTCCAGTGATCTGGCGCACCACAATCGTGACGCGCGGGTTCTCGAAAGCCCATGTCATCGATTCGTTCTTCCCAGAAGAGTCCGGATGGCGCGCATCGAGATAAAGTCCCTCTCGGTATTGGCGGTAAATGACTCGGCCATCAACCGGTGCACGATTAGTGTGAACATCGAAGATCGACAAAAAAATTCCGACACGGCGCGTTTTCGTTTTGAGGACCTCGTCTTCATCCAACTCGACGATGTCCATCACGGTTCCATCGGCAGCGGCCACGATTAGATCTGGATCTGCTGGAACCGTGCGCTCCGGGTCCCGGAAAAATGCAACCGTGCAAAAAAACAGGAGCAAACAGAGCAATGATAACCATACGGAGAAGAACGACGCCACCACCGCAAGCAGGGCCAAAAATGCCAAAATCCAGCGTGCTTCCAGCAGCGTTTTCCAACACATAAAGAGGCCTATTTTCGGAGCCCGAAAGCGCTCGGTCAAGACACCAAAAAGCAGTAAACATAACTGCAGCGGGCAACCACAAGATCGTGGGCTTCATGAGTCGATCGCCTCCAACGCGTAGTGGAAATAAGCCACTCTAAACCATGACATTATTAGTTGTTTCTAGGCCGTTTCTGGCTATGGTCTTTTACGAGGGTCGCTTGGCCCACGTCTATGCCGCAAGTCCAAGAAGAAACTCCGGTCGAAAATATATCTCGCGCTAGCTCGACCGGAATCGCCGCAGCCCAGAAATATGACGCGGCACAGATCGACAAATTGGAAGGGCTTGAGGCGGTCCGGAGACGGCCCGGGATGTTCATCGGAGACCCAGATGAACGCGGGCTGCATCATTTGGTTTACGAAGTCGTCGATAATTCCATCGACGAACATCTCGCCGGGTTTTGCACAAAGATTGAAGTGACCGTTCATGTCGATGGATCGATTTCAGTGCGTGACAATGGCCGCGGGATCCCCGTCGATATCCATCCAAAGTGGAAGATGCCGGCAATCGAGCTGGTGCTGACAAATCTGCATGCTGGGGGAAAATTTGGGCAAGGCGCGTACAAGTATTCCGGCGGACTGCACGGGGTCGGCGCCAAATGCACCAACGCGCTTTCGGAATGGTTCAAGGTGGAGGTATCGCGCGACGGCAAAGTCTATCACATGGCCTTCGCCAAGGGCAAAACGACCGACAAACTTACTGTCATTGGTGAAGTTAAAAGCAAAAAGACGACCGGGACACTGATCACGTTTCTGCCCGATCCGACAATCTTCACCATCACGACCGAGTTCAAGTTCGAGCGGCTGGGGACCCGCTTGCGTGAACTGGCTTTTCTCAATCCCGGTCTCGAAATTACGCTCACGGACGAGCGAAATGATCCGTCAAAAAAAGAGAAATTTCTCTACAGGCACGGCGTCGAAGAATTCGTAAAGCAGCTCGGCGAGAACAAGCAGGTCCTGCATCCAAAGCCAATCGTGATTTCGCGCCAGCGCGACGAAGTATTTGTCGATGTAGTCTTGCAATACAATGACAGTTACAATGATCAGATATTGCCGTTTGCGAACTCCATCCCGAATCCTGATGGCGGCACGCACTTGACCGGTTTCCGCACGGCGCTCACCAAAGCTGTCAATCAATACGCCAAACAAAATAGTCTCCTGAAAGAGAAGGATCCGTCGATTTCCGGAGACGATGTCCGGGAAGGACTGATCTGCGTTCTTAGCGTGAAGTTGCCCAATCCGCGCTTTGAGTCACAGACCAAGGTGAAGCTCGTCAACACCGAAATCGACGGGGTCGTAAACTCGGTCGTTTACGACGGGTTGATGACTTATTTCGACAAGAACCCGCCAATTGCACGGCGCATTTTCGATAAGGTCCTCACCGCGGCGCGAGCAAGGGAAGCCGCTCGAAAAGCACGCGAAACGATTCGCAAAGGTGCGCTGACCGGTGGCGGGTTGCCTGGGAAATTGGCCGATTGTTCAGAGCGCGATCCGGAATTGACGGAGCTTTATATTGTCGAGGGCGATTCTGCGGGCGGCTCTGCGAAACAGGGTCGCGATCGGCGTTATCAGGCTATTCTGCCGATCCGCGGCAAATTAATCAATGTTGAGAAAGCGCGTGAAGATCAATTTCTCAAAAACGCTGAGATCCAGGCCATGATCACGGCGATCGGCACCGGCATTGGTAAACCGAAGGAAGATGGCAACGGTAGGGATGAAGGTCGCTTTGATATCACTAAACTGCGCTATGGCCGTATCATTATCATGACCGATGCAGATGTGGACGGCTCGCACATTCGGACCCTGCTGCTGACTTTTTTCTTCCGGCAGATGACCGAGCTCGTGCGCGCGGGAAGGATTTACATCGCGCAGCCGCCTCTTTATCAAATCAAGCGAAAAAAGCGCGAGGAATACGTCGATGATGACGTCCAGCTAAACAAAATCCTCATTTCGCTCGGCGCAGAGGATGTGCGCTTAAAAAACCTGGCAGATGACAAGGAGATCACCGCGGCGCAATTGAAGGATATTCTCGAATCTCTCGAGAAACTCGCGAAGCTGAGCGAAGCAGTGCGCCGGCACGGTGGTGATTTCGAGACGTATCTCGGTCACCGGAATTCCCGATCGGGCAAACTGCCGACCTATCTCGTGAAAGTACGGGAGGGCAATGAGGAGACCGTGCATTATTTTCACGATGAAAAAGCGGTTCGCCAATTTCACGAATCGAATCTCGATCTGAATTTATTCGACACCCAAATCGAGCAGGAGTTGCTGCCGCTTGGAGAAACTCAGGCAGCGTTGAAAATGAATGGTGTTCGCCGGCGTGGCAGACTGGTCGAGTTGCACGAATCGGCGACCATCCAAAAACTGATTGCGGAACTGGCGCGAAGGGGTCTGAAGGTTGGCCATTACGCGACGAGCGACCAGCCAATCTTTGAATTGATCGAAGGAGAAGGTGAAAAGGCTGTTGCCCATCCCTTATTTTCGATTCCTGAAATCCTCCAAAAGATTTTGGAGATTGGTCGCCGTGGAGTGCAGATAAAGCGTTTCAAAGGTCTGGGGGAAATGAACGCCAAAGAGTTGTTCGAGACCACGATGAACCCGGAGAAGCGCAAGCTTTTGAAGGTGGACTTGAACGAGGATAACGCCGTCGATGCCGACAAAATGTTCACAATCTTGATGGGTGACGTGGTCGAGCCGCGGCGGCAATTTATCGAAGATAACGCCTTGAACGTGCGGAATCTCGATGTTTAAGATTTACGATGGGCGGTCTGTTTCACAAGCTACGCCATCCGCGTCGGTGTTATGTCGTGTGCGCGATACCGCGCTCGGGCAGCAATCTGCTAACGGACGGTTTGCACACCACGCGCCGGGCAGGCCGGCCGAAGCAGTTTTTCCTTGCCGGATTCGAAGCTGGGTATGCAGCAAAACACGCCCTCGATCCTATTAATGATTATGCAGGCTATGTCCGCGGTATTGTCAATGCGAAGACTACGTCCAACGAAGTGTTCGGGTTTAAGTTAATGAGCTGGTACTTGGACGATTTTCTTGGGCGGCTACGTGAGACTCGAGCATTCGGCGATGCAGCGACGTCCGATCTCGATCTTTTGCGAAATGCGTTTCCGCACCTCCAGTTCGTGCACATTGTCCGCTGTAACAAACTGCGGCAGGCATTATCGAAGGCGCGCGCAGTGCAAACCGATCTTTGGAAGGTGAAAGACGGGAGGACCGCTCGACGCGAACCGCGCTTTGATCCTGAACTGATCGAACGATGTCTCAAAGAGAGTGAGGAGCAGGAGAAGATTTGGAAAACCTTTTTCCAACGGATCGGCATCGAGCCTTTCCGAGTGGAGTACGAAAAGCTGTGCGCCGATTACGAAGGGACAATCCGCGAAGTCCTGAACTTCCTGAAAATTTCTCTGCCGCGCCGGATTCGCATCGGTGCACCGCTGACGATCAAACAGTCCGACGAAATGTCCCGAGCCTGGGAAGACCGCTTCCTTCAAGAACGTTCGGCCGTACTCGCACAAATTTAGCCCCATGTATTACGCCAACGAAAAAGTTGAGCCAGTGAACGTGGCCGACGAGGTATCGAGGTCGTTTCTCGATTACTCGATGTCCGTCATCATCTCTCGCGCGCTGCCGGATGCGCGCGACGGCCTGAAACCTTCGCAAAGAAGAATCCTTTACGCGATGCATGACTTATCGCTCTTTCCAGGGCGTCAACATCGCAAGTGCGCAAAAATCTGTGGCGATACCAGCGGTAATTACCATCCGCACGGCGAAGCGGTGATCTATCCCACGCTCGTGCACATGGCGCAGCCGTGGGCGATGCGCGAACCGCTGGTCGATGGTCAGGGGAATTTCGGTTCAGTCGAAGGCGATCCGCCGGCAGCGATGCGTTACACCGAGGCGCGCATGACACATCTCGGCGCCGCGCTCATGACCGACATGGATAAGGACACCGTCGATTTTGTTCCGAATTACGATGAGACGCGCAGTGAGCCGACAGTTTTTCCCGCCGCGTTCCCGAATCTGCTGGTAAATGGCGGCACTGGAATTGCCGTGGGGATGGCGACCAATATTCCGCCGCACAATCTCGCCGAGGTGATCAATGGAGTTTGCGCTCAGATCGACAACCCGGACATCACACTGGAGGAGTTAATGAAGCATGTGAAAGGCCCTGATTTCCCTACGGGCTGCGTGATCTGTGGTACCGGCGGTATTCGGCAGTATTTCGAGAAGGGCCGTGGCAGCCTGAAAGTGCGAGGGAAGGCTGGCGTCGAGGAACTCAAAGGCGGCCGTCAACAGATCGTGATCACCGAGATTCCCTACGGCGTGAACCGCGCGACGCTGGTCGAGCGCATCGCCCAGTTGGTCAACGAGAAAGTCCTCACCGACATCAGCTACGTCGGCGATCAGTCGGACGAAAACACGCGCATTGTGATCGAGCTCAAGCGTGACGCCAATCCTAAGGTTATCATCAACAATCTCTACAAGCATACCGCGCTGGAGAGTTCATTCGCAGCGCTGATGCTGGCGATTGATGGAGGCCGGCCGAAACTGCTTTCGCTCAAAGAAGCGAACGCCTGCTACATCGAGCATCGCCGTGAAGTCGTGCTGCGGCGCACGCGTTTTGAATTGCGCAAAGCGGAAGAGCGCGCCGAAACGCTCGAAGGTTATTTGATCGCGCTGAAAAATCTCGACGAATTCATCCGCATCATTCGCGAATCGGCGAATCGCGACGAGGCGCGAGTGAAACTGCTCGCATTCGAGTTCACGAAACGACAGGTCGAGCAAATCGGCATTGTCATTCGTAATCCCGCGCGGCTGCTGGAGGGCCGTTACGCCTTTAGCGAGCAGCAGGCCGACGAGATTCTCAACCTGCGTTTGTACCAGCTCACGGGACTCGAGCGGGAGAAGATCGAGGGGGAGTACAAGGAGGTGATCGAATCGATCAAGGATCTCCGCGATATTCTCGCGAAAGAGCAGCGTGTGCTGACCATCATCAAAAAGGAATTGCGCGAAGTTCGCGACAAGTACGGATCGCCGCGCCTGACGGAGATTGTGCCCGATGAAGCAGAAATCGACGTAGAAGATCTCATCGCTAACGAAGGTTGCATCATCAGCATCACACACGGCGGCTTTATCAAACGCACAGCCGTGAGCGCTTTCCGTGCGCAACGCCGCGGCGGCAAGGGCGTCATCGGAATGCAGACGCGCGAGGGCGCGACCGAGGAGGAACAGGGCGATTTCGTCGAGCACCTCTTCACTGCTACCACGCACGATTACTTGATGTTTTTCACGCAATCGGGACGCGCCTACGTGGAGAAAGTCTATGAGATTCCTGAGATGGGTCGGGCCGCTAAAGGACGATCCATCGCCAATATTCTGGAGTTACGCCCAGACGAAAAAATCGCGGCGACGATCCGAATCCAGTCCAGAAAATCCGGCACGGGTACAAATGCTGTCGATCAAACGTGGGACGAGAATCTGCACATCGTTTTCGCAACACAGTCCGGTATCGTGAAAAAATCGAATTTGTCTGATTACGCGAACGTCCGGCGTGGTGGAATCATCGCGATTCAAATCGAAGAAGGCGACCGTTTGATCGACGCCAAACTAACCAACGGCAACAACGAGATCGTCCTCATTACGAAAGGAGGCATGAGCCTGCGTTTTCACGAAGAACAATTGCGCGACCAAGGTCGAAATACAGTCGGTGTGTGGGGCATTCGGCCGCAGAAAAACGACCATGTCGTCGCGATCGCAATTGTTGATCGAAGCGCGATGCTACTCGTGGCCGGCGAGAACGGCATCGGCAAGCAAACGCCGTTTGATGATTACCGGCGGCAATCGCGCGGCGGCAAAGGCATCATTACCATGAAAACCGGCGAAAAAACTGGCGCCGTGGTCGGCGCACTTACGGTTCGCGAGTCAGACGAAATCATGCTGATCACAAACAAGGGCCAGATGGTTCGAACGCGCGTGAACGAAATTCGCGTCGTCGGCCGGAATACAATTGGCGTAAAACTGATGAACCTCCGCAATGGCGAAAAGCTTCAGGCAATCGCACCCGTGGTCAGTGAGGCGGAAGAGGAAGCGCGAGTCATAGAAACAACAGCGGATCAAAAATAAAAAGGCAGACTGTTTTCAGTCTCCCCTCCGCAGCAAGCATCTGCCTCGCGCTTAGTAACTGCCTGCGTCCATCGATGGCTGACCAGAGAGGCTACGCGTATGCGTTGTTGTCATCAAAAGCGGAGGCGCCCCTGTAACGGTAGTCTGACGCGTTGTGGTCGTCGTCTCCGGTTCGCTTGAGCAAGAAATCAACATCATGCCGATCATGCAAAGCGCAGAAATGAGGATGATCGATTTCTTCACAGTCGTGGTAACTGGGAAAACGGTAACTCGGAAAACGAAAAAAGGAAGACCTTTCTAGCGTAGTGTCCTAATTTGATCGAAAATTGTCCGATTCGCTGAAAACTGGCAAAGCATTACGGTGCTCCCGAGTTGCCATTGTTCTTGATTTGATTGAAAAGAAAGGTTCGCGACGTGGTGACAGCTCACGGCGAAGGTAAAAATATCACCCTTCAAGGCATAACGCTTTCAGGGAGACAACTGCGGGATCAATTAATCGCCAAGCGAAATGCTAAAAGACTTACCGCACGCTTGAAGGTACCTGGATTGCTTCGCCTTCGGCTGGATCGGCGGTTTCTTAACCACAACGATCAAAGCGGTAATTGAGCACTTGTTAAAATAGCGGCACCCTCAAATTAGGACACTACACTTTGCTAGTCTTCCTTTTTTCAACGAATAGCTGAATCTGCCTTAATACCCGCCACGCGTATGCGTTGTTGTTATGGTACTACTCGCCGGCGGCGGCGTGGGCTGCGTCTCAACAGTAGTTTGACGCGTCGTGGTCGTGGTCGTCTCCGGTTGGCTTGAGCAAGACATTAACATCAAGCCGAGCATGGAAAGCGCACAAATCAGAATAATCGATTTTTTCATAGTGTGAATCGCTTCTTTAAAAACTGATTCGTCACAGCTTGCTCTCACAGACGTATTAGAGCAGAGAATTCTTCTTTTTTGCGACGTGTAAAATTAGTTACTATTTTCGTTGTGTGTACAGGCGAGCTTTGAGGCTCTTTTTCGCGACAGCCTTAAGCATCGCCGTTTCAAAAGCCGCGTGTGCTGATTGGCCGCAAAATTACATAAGTCCGCAAAAACTCCGCATCGCCCGACGGCCGCTACGCAGTCTTTGTGTTGTCGAAGGAAGCTGCGATCGACCAGGATCAGACGGAAGGAAACACTGCCTATCTGGCAAATTTGCAGACGCGGCAGGCAATCGGCGATATCCGCGGAACAGATTATTTCGAGGGACAGAATCATCGCGACCCGACCGTGGATTGGGCGCCGGACTCAAGATGGTGCGTCGTAACGGATTGGGGTCGGTTCGGTTTCGCTTCGAGCTCGATTTTGGAACCGAAAGATTCCAGCTTTTCCCAGACGGATATTGGCGAGCGCATCCAAAAATCGCTCGATTCAGTAATGCAGAAACAATCACGCGATCCCGAGATCAGCGGAGAGGCCACCGTGCATTTCCGGTTGAGTCCGGACCGAAAAGTCCGGGTTCGCGCCGCGCCTATCAGGACGACTTCGCCAGGCACATGATCGTCGCCGCGAATCCAACGCAAGTGCCAGAAGACTTTACCGGCTCGGTGTTTTCATCTGAAGCGGAAAAAGCGGACGCTCTCGATAAAATGATGAATAACGTTTACCAAGCTGTCCGATGTATCCTTCCACCCAGCCGTTTTGCCAAAGTAAAGCAAGAGCAAATTGCGTGGTTGAAAACTCGGGATGCCGCACATTCCGGTCGAGGAGAAATCGGAGCTGACTGAAAACAGGATCAAGGCCTTACAAGATCTGCTTTGGTGACATTAATCTAACTCGATCTTCGCGCGCCGCCTCTTTAACTCGCCCCGCCTGCGTTTTTCCTCTAAAATTTTCCTTTTAAGCGCAGCTGGCCGAGGCGATTTTCTTCGACGCGTCTTCTCGCGCTCCGCGATTTCCCTAGCACGACGCTTTTTGCGAGTGCTCTCGATGGCATCTAGCAAGCGTTCCCGCGCCAGCTTGCGATTTTGCGCCTGCGAGCGGGAATCTCGCACCGTGACGCTGATCCCGCTCGGCCGATGCCGCAGCGTCACAGCAGTCGCGACCTTGTTTACATTTTGGCCTCCCGGTCCGCTTGCGCGCGAGAAGTTTTCCTCCAAGTCGACATCGCGAATGCCGAGACGTCGCATTCGTTCACTCAGAGAATCTTTCGCCATCGTGAACAGACGTGCCGATGGCCGGACTCGAACCGGCACGGGCCTGTTACGGCCCAACGGATTTTAAGTCTGCTGTTTTACCTGGTAATTTTTCGTTCCTTGACACTTCCTTGACAAAAGTTTGATCCGTAGATTGTCCGTTGCGTTAACGTTCGCGACCATGCGCAAGACTGCAACCAAACTCACCAAAGTAAAGGTCTGGACCAAAGGCAAAGGTGGCATTCGCAAGAAGCAGACGTTTTGGTGCGTGAGCTGGCCCCGAATCGGGAAAGGTCGCAATCGGCAGTTCTTCAAAGACAAAAAAGAAGCGGAAACTGTTTTGCAGCAAAAACTCATCGAGCAAGAAAACTACGGCATCGTTGGACTCTCGTTTAACGAGTGGCAACGTGCGGAGTACTCGGAATGCGCCGAAGCACTGCGGCCCTTCGGCGAAACGATTCGTGGGGCTGTAAACTTTTATCTCCCGCATTTGGTCGCGAGCAAACGTACCTGTGCCGTCACAGAATTGGTCAACGAACTTTTGAAGGTGAAAGAGGCAGACGGCGCAAGCGAGCGTTACCTGAGCGATTTGCGTAGTCGCCTCACGCAATTCTCAGACGCCTTCGACGGCAAGCCCGTTGTCGAGATCACTTCACCGCAGATCGATCAGTGGCTGCGAAGTTTAATCGATAAAGAAACAGGAAAGCGCCTTGCACCTGTGACTCGCAATAATTTCAGGCGCGTGTTGATCGTCGCCTTCAATTTCGCCCAGGACCGCGGCTACTGCGCGGATAATCCTGCCAAGAAAACCGCGAAAGCCAAGGTGATCGAAAGCGCGATCGACATTCTGACTGTCGAGGAAGCTGCTCGCCTACTTGAAAGCGCGCCAGCGGAGCTTGTGCCTTACATCGCCATCGGCGCCTTCGCCGGGTTGCGACGCGCTGAATTGGAGCGCCTGGATTGGAAAGAAGTCGATCTGGAATCCAACTTGATCGAAGTCACCGCGAAGAAAGCAAAGAGCGCACGGCGCCGCTTTGTGCGGATCAAGCCAACCTCGCGAAATGGCTGCAACCTCGCGCGCAGCTATCCGGTCGCGTAGCTCAATCGAATTATCGGGAGCTTCTCGATGCCGCACGCGAAGCGGCCGGAATCGAGGAGTGGCCGCACAACGCTTTGCGCCACAGCTTTGCTTCTTATCACCTTGCAAGATTCAATGATGCCGCTGCGCTGGCGTTGGAACTCGGGCACACAAGCGCGCAATTGGTGTTCCAACACTATCGGCAGTTAGTTAAGCCGAAGCAGGCCGAGCGCTATTGGAAGATCACGCCTGCTGTTGCCGGCAAGAAGGTTGTTCAATTCACAGTCGCTCACTAATGCTTGCAACACAACCCGACCAGCCGGCGCGCGTAGTCCATCATCACACATTGCGCGACTCAAAAAACCCGTCAGCGATTCGGAAATTTCTAGAACAAAAAAGACCATGGCTAACAAACAGAAGTTATCCGGGGACGTTCCCCCGCGAGTGGTCCCCTCCGCCCCGCCTGGGAGCGACCCTCCTCTAGCTTGATTACTCATGGCGATCGAGCGCGCCGGCGCTAGCAATTCAAAGGCTGCGCGCGTCGCGCGGAGCCTTTTAGACGAATTCCTTGGCAGTGCGGTTTGTTATTTGTTGGGCATTGCATTGCGCAAAAGAGACTCCATCGCCAAGCAATGGGCTGCGCAGTTTCTAGAGAAACTAAAAGTCAGCCTTGAAAAACATCATGAGAAACTAAGCGCAAATCCTGTATCTCGCGAGACTCACGCCAAACTTCGAAAGCTTCGAAGTGACGTGTTGTTCCCGAAGTCGCCAATCGCGCAGGCGGTGCAGCGCGAGTTAAAGAAGGCCGAGTGTCACCGAAGAAGTCTGTTACTTTTCCGTGGAGTGCTTAAGACGCGCCCGCTTGGCATACAATGGTGGAAGAAGGTCGCTCAGAGAAATGGAATCTCCCAAGAGTACTTCGTTACGGTAAAGTTGCCGGAATTCTCTATGAAGTCGGAGCCGGAGTGGTGGAAATTTCTCTGGCCGCGCATCCAGAAGAAAATAGATCCAACGAAATACTCACCGCTCAGTCAACACGACCCCATGAAAGGCGGAGTTAAAACAGAACGCGCTATCGCTCTGATTTTCAAAAAACATGTCGCGGTTACTTGAAGTCACTGGCTCGCCTGCGTGATTCCGGGATTTTGTAGGTCTCAACTCCCGTAATGCGATTTCGCAATGACGCGCGTTTAATACGCGCGTATGCGATCAGAGGCTAAACAGACGCACGATGTTATCGTACCCGCTCCCGAATCGGCGGCGAGTGATCCGCAAGCACTCGTAACGAAGAAAGTTATCGCGCGAAAATTGTCGGCTTCGCCTCGCTCAATCGACAATTGGATGCGGGAGCGGAAAATTCCGTTCGTTAGGCTTTCGGCGCGCTGCATCAGGTTTCATTTGCCCAGTGTGCTCGCCGCGCTACGGCGAAATTTTGAAGTTCGGGAGTTAGGCCGATGAACTCGCCGCCAAAAAAAGAGCACGGCGAGCTGGCGAGCAAGACCGCGCGTAAGCTGATTGCGTTGTCACAGTACGCCGCGTGGACAATGCTCGCAAGCGTTTTCGGCGCGCCATTTTGGTTCTTTGAGCAGCGGCGCTGGCGGGTCGCAGATCGGATCGACAACGAGGAACACGACCGATGAATCATCATCATACGCGGCGCAAGCAATGCTCGGGGAAACATTCAGGCCGATCGATCAAAAGATGGCGTCGCTGACGCTGCCACGTTGGACTTTGGAAAGGACGACGATGAACGAGGATCTTGAAGAATGCCGGCGCCGTTTGCCACTGTACGAGTTGTTGCGCGCGCTGGGCTATGGCGACTATGAAGTGGGCAAACGAATTCGTTGCCCTTTCAAAGAACGACACAAACACAGCGACAAGGATCCATCATTCATAATTCGGTTTAACCCTCAAACTGGCCGGTACCACGGGAAGTGTTATGCGATCTGCGGCGCGATTGACGAAATAAAACTTATTCAGGGACATTTTAGCCTCACCACTTTTGTCGATGCTCTTAAGCAATATTGCGAGCTGGCCGGCGTAAAATCCTCCGTGGAGGTGCTGCCGGATTGGGATGTGTGCGTTGACGCGTTGAGTGTAGCGATCCATTGTTGTCGGCTTCACAGTAAAAAGTGGTTTTATCAACCAAGAGGCGCAAAGGCGTGGCCGTTCATTATCGGTGACTCGCCGGCCCAGGGTACGTGATCGCGACTGAAAGCACGTGGGACGGGCTGGATTACTTAGATAAGTCTGGCGAAACAGCTGGCGTCATTATCAGCCGCGGAAAGGAATTTGGTAGTCGCATAGCTCTAGCTCTGGAGCCGGGTAAGATCGTTTGCGCTCTCATGCAGCATGATGACGCTTGCGAGCATTGGCTCCAGGAGCTTTGCGCGCCCGGGAAATTGACCGTGAAAGCGGTGCGTGTTCCCGAGAAATTTAATGGGGCCGAGAAGATCCATGATCTAAATGATTGGACCCGGGCAGGCGCAACGCCGGATGATTTGTGGCGCGCGGTGAGGGCTGCTGAAATCGTGGCGACGCCCACTCTTCAAAGTAATGGCGCGTCGCCGGCAGACACGAAAGAATCCAGCGCCGACTTCCAGGCCGCCACAGTAAAGATTGAACTCGAGGAGTCGGAGGAGTTCGAGGAGCCAGAGAAAACGGCGGCCCCGATTGAGTATTTGCCGCCAGTGCTGCGAGACATGGCGAAAGCGACGGCCGAGCTTTATGGCAACACCGCGATGAGCGCAGCGATTTTGGTGCCGGCCGCCAGCGCCGACATCGGGAAAGGAATCATAACGCGGGATGGCCGCGGCCATATCACGCCAGCGAATTTGTTCTCGTTGATTTCCAAAGTATCCGGCTCCGGTGGATCAGAGACGGCCCGGCGCATCATGCGACCATTAACAAATTACCATTACAAGCTTCACCGGGAATTCGAAGAAGATGAACTGCCGGAAATCGAAGCCAGGATTCAGGTGGTGACTGCGGAGATGGAAATCTTAAGAGCGCAACTGAAAAGGATCTGGACGATCGCCGGCGAATCGAGGGCGAACTTAAATTAGTGCTGGCTCAGCGCAACTCTGCGCAACGCCTCGCGAATGCTGAATGACCGAAACACCTAGCATCCGCAACGGTGCGCAAGCCGGCGAAAACGCGCGCAAAAACTCTTTCTTGAATTATGAGTGCCCTGCTCTAACCGCTGAGCTACAGGCCCGCTTTCATAGGTAAATTTGAACGTATGCCTACGCAACCAGAAGAGCAGAATCAATTCCGGCAGCAAAGGAAATTCTCCTCAACGCTGAGTCGAAATTTCCCCAAGAGGCGATCATTAAATACAATCTTGCTTGCTACTTTTGTCAGATGGGAGACATACAAAACGCCCAAAATTATCTAACAAAAGCGTTTGAAATTGATTTGAACTGGCGAATGGCGGCGTTGGAGGATGAAGATTTAAGACCCCTGTGGGATTCTCTTTAGTCTCCAGACTGGTGTTATCGGGATTTAATCGCTGACAATCTCAGCAAAGCCGGTTGGAGTTGGGGCTGTGTTTCAGCCGTTGATTCTGACGGGCGAACGATCTGGATTGCAGACGCACATCGGGGCGACGGCAAGCGTTTCGTTGTGCACGCGGATGAAAGGCTGACTGCGTTTGTGGAGGTTGAATCGGGGATTTGCCCTTCTCGGCGAATTGGTTTGACAGACAAGCGAGACTTTTTCAAAACTCACTGCTGTAAGAAAGATCTGAATCCGGGGTAGGGTAAAGAAGGCCCTCTCTTGGTGTTTTCTTCCCCTCTTTCAGAGCTGCAGTCGCAAGGGTCAAC